>JAZORV010000055.1:0-1302 GCA_045656785.1 Acutalibacteraceae bacterium
TATATTGCCAATCATTTCAATTGATCCAAAAGTAGATTTTACAACAGAAAATTTAGTAAAATTATAAAAAACCACTATATTTAAAGTTTAAACAAAAAGGAGCAGATATTGTTAAATATCGGCTCTTTTTTCTTTGTTTCAGTTATCTGATTCAATTTTAGAATAAATGCAACCGCAATAATCTTGCCTGTAAAGTCCGAATTCTTCTGATAATTCGCAGGATCGCTTATATCCGTTTTTCTTTTTAAAATCAGAAAAAAGATAAGAAACTCCGTAATTTTCAGAAAGTTCTTTGCCAATAGAATTAAGCTTTTGAGCATTTTTATGAGGGCTTATGGAAAGTGTTGTTGTAAAATAATCGTAACCATCTTTTTGTGCGATTTTTGCTGCTTCTTCAAGCCTTAATTTATAGCATTTTTCGCATCTTTCTCCGCCCTCAGGCTCTTTTTCAAGACCTTTTGCAATAATGAAAAAACTTTCCGGTGAATAATCACAGATTATATATTTGATTTCGTTTTGGAAATTGCCGCTAATTCTTTTAATCTCATCTGCTCTTAAGTCATATTCCTCTTTTGGAGAAATGTTGGGATTATAATAAAGCAAAGTGATATTAAAAATCGAGTTTAAATATTCAAGAACATAGCTCGAGCACGGAGCGCAACAAGCATGAAGCAAAAGGGAAGGGCGTGAATCGCGGCTTTTTATAGAATTTATCTCATTTTCGAGCATTAATTGATAGTTAATTTTTTGCTCCATGGCTTTAACTCCCTTCATTAATCTTTATTTAAGTATAACTGAAAAATAAGATAAAATCAAGCAAGAAATCACCGATTAAAAAAAATCAAAATCTTCATAAATTTCGGTTGTTATTTTATATAAGTTATGTTATAATTATTAAGAATATATAATAGGCGGTTTATGCGATGATAATTTTAGGTATTGATCCCGGTTATGCTATTGTTGGATATGGGGTTGTGCGATATGAAAACAATAATTTCAAGCCTTTGGAATATGGGGCAGTAACCACTCCTGCCGGTATGGATTTTTCCGATAGGCTCGATAAAATTTATGAGGGTATAATTGATATTATCAAAAGAATGAAGCCCGAAGCAATTTCAATTGAAAAGCTCTTTTTTAATACTAACACAACAACCGCCATTGACGTGGCTCAAGCGAGAGGTGTTATTTTGCTTGCCGCCAAAAAATGCTCTGTCCCTGTTTTTGAATATACCCCTTTGCAGGTTAAACAAGCTGTTACGGGATATGGCAGAGCGGAAAAGCATCAGATGATGGAATTAACAA
>JAZORV010000056.1:0-2235 GCA_045656785.1 Acutalibacteraceae bacterium
TTTTGTGCTTTCCTATATATGCTCTGGGGGACAGCCCAAAGGCCTTTTTAAACATTCTCGAAAAATTATATATATCTGTATAGCCAACCGATGCTGCTGCGGAAACAGGGGACTGCTCTTGCTCTTTCATGAGCTTTGCGGCAGTTTCCATTCTTAAATCAAATAAAAATTTTTGAGGGCTTTTGCCCGTTCTCTTTTTGAAAAGCGCCGAAAAATAGGAGCGGTCGAGATTAAGTCGCTTTGAAATATCGGAAACTGTTATGGCGTTCATATATTCCGATTTCATATAGCTTATTGCCTTTCCAATGTGGTCTGTCGGGTCGTTTTCTCTTTCTGCTATAACCGATATTAAATCCCATAGCCTTGCTGATAAAAATTCGCTTCTCCCATTTTGAAGCTCGGAGCATTTACCCATCTTTTCAAAGATGCTTAAAGCAGAGGGGAGATAGATAACGTCGGGGAGCTCTAACGGAAGGCTTGAAGAAGTCGTGAAGCCTATCCATATATATTCCCAAGGGTCCTTGTCGTCGGCCTTATAAAAGGTCTTTACAAAGGGCGGTATAACAAACATATCGTGCTTTTTCAGGCGGTATTTGTGTCCGTTTATTTCATAAATGCCTTTTCCCGAAACAACATAATGCAAAAGCCAATAATCTCTTATCGCAGGGCCGAAAAAAGGCCCGTTTTCGCAGTTTTCTCTGCCATATTGCACAGGATTTAATCCTTCAAATCCTTTATCTATAATAATTTCTGAAAAGTGCATCAAAATCCCTCTTTTGTAAAAAACAACATTATCACAAGTTATATATAACATAATACTATTCTATTTTATTTTTGTCAAGCATATAATGTAAATAACGTTCAAGGGGTGAGCCCTAAAAGAAAGGATGAAAACAAATGAAAATAACCATTATGGGAGCGGGCAGTACCGTTTTCGCAAGAAACACGGTTGGCGATTGCCTTTGCTCAGAGGCGCTTCGCGATAGCGTTTTTGCGCTTTATGATATCGACGCCGAAAGGCTTGAGCAGAGTCGCGTTATTTTGGAGGCTATGCGAAAAGCTAAAGGCAACTACGGAAAAATCGAATGTTATTGTGGAGTTGAAAACCGCAAAGAAGCTTTAAGAGGAGCAAACTTCGTTATCAATACTATCCAGGTCGGTCTCTATGACCCCTGCACAATCATCGATTTCGAGGTTCCCAAAAAATATGGCCTTCGCCAGACTATCGCCGATACTTTAGGCATAGGCGGAATTATGAGAGGTCTCAGAACCATCCCCGTTATGGCGGATTTCGCAAGGGATATGGAAGAGGTCTGCCCCGATGCACTTTTCCTTAATTATACCAATCCCATGGCGATTCTTTCAGGCTTTATGCAGAGATATACAGGCATTGAAACCGTTGGCCTTTGTCATAGTGTTCAGGTATGTTCAAAATCCCTTTTTGATTCTCTCGGTATGGAGGATAAGCTTGAAGGACGTAAGGAGCTTATCGCGGGTATTAACCACATGGCATGGCTTCTCGAAATTAAGGATAAAAATGGCGTTGATCTTTACCCAGAGATAAAATCAAAGGTAGATGCCTATCTAGCCGATCCCGAGGCAAAAAACAAGGTTCGCATTGACTATATCAAGCATTTTGGATATTATTGCACAGAATCCAGTGAGCATAATGCCGAATATAACAATTTCTATATTAAGAGCAAATACCCCGAGCTTATCGAAAGATATAATATTCCTCTTGATGAATATCCCCGCCGCTGTGTTAATCAGATAAATGGCTGGAAAGCGGAATATGAAACCTTGCTTAAAGAGGGCGTTAAGGAGCATAACAGAAGCCACGAATACGTTTCTTATATTATGGAAGCTATCGTTACGGGCAAAACCTATGAAATCGGCGGAAACGTTCTTAATAAAGGGCTTATAACTAACCTTCCTGCAGAGGCTTGCGTTGAGGTTCCCGTTCTTATCAACGGTCAGGGAATTCATCCTTGCCACGTTGGCGCTCTTCCTGTTCAGTGCGCCGCAATGAATATGACTAATATCAATCCGCAACTCTTAACTATCGAAGCGGCAGTAACCGGCAAAAAAGAGCATATCTATCAAGCCGCAATGCTCGATCCGCACACTTCTTCTGAGCTCGATATCGACACAATCAAAAAGATGGTTGACGATCTCATCGAGGCTCATGGAGATTATCTCCCAAAATATCATTAATCTATAAGAAAAACCGCCCGA
>JAZORV010000057.1:0-7128 GCA_045656785.1 Acutalibacteraceae bacterium
TGCATTATAACTACCTCTCAGTTTTTTAGCGCCTTGGCGCAAAAAAACTCCTCCCCTCGCAAGGGGAGCCGAGGAATTGATATTTGCTTTGGCTTGTTCGATAGAGGGTGCCACGGGCTCTATAAACAGAATTTTTCGCACAAAGTTTAATTCGAGCGAATCTAGAATCTAACATCTAATATCTATCATCTAATATCTATCATCTAATATCTAAACCGGTGTTAATTTATGAAAGAAAAAAACGAAATCAGAATTATAATTTTAGGGCTTATAATCTCCCTCATCATTTCTGCGGCGGCGATGCCGAAGGTTGGCGCAAAGCTGATTTCCACGGCGGCGATTTTTGTCCCACAGCTTAAAAGCTCCTCAAATAAAGAACCAAGCTTTGAGCCGAACGAGGTTAAAATAAAGAGCGTTTCGGCTTCATCCATCTCCTCAAAATCCGAAGAATCTGCAACCGCCTCAAAAGAAAATAAGCCGACAAAAAAAGAAAAGGCGGAGGGCAAAATCCTCTCGCAATTCTTCTCCCCAACCTCTGCTACCGACTCTTTCGGCAGCGCCTATCTCAACAATCGCTCGGGGCAGAGCGTTGATATAAAATCGCTCATTGAAAGCGAAAAAACCGCGCTCGATTTCGGCTCAGAAAAACCGCAGGTTTTGATAGTTCACACCCACGCGACCGAAAACTATATGCAAACGGAAAAGGACTATTACACCGCCTCCGATTTAGAGCGCACCAAAAAGGAAAAGCAAAGCGTTATCGGAATTGGTTCAAAGGTTGCGGCGCTTCTCGAAAAAGAGGGAATCTCGGTTATCCACGATAAGACCTTGCACGATTACCCTTCCTACTCGGGAGCTTATTCGAGAAGCTATGAAACGGTATCCTCCTATCTCGAAAAGCATTCGAGCATCAAGCTCGTTCTGGATATCCACCGCGATGCCATCGCCTCGGGGGATGACCTCATAAAGCCCATTGCAGAGGTGGATGGCAAAAATGCGGCGCAGGTGATGATATGCGTGGGCTCCCAGACCGGAGTTGTTGCCGATTTCCCAAACTGGAAGAAAAATCTCGCCTTAGGGCTTCGGCTTCATAAAAGCATCGAAGCGCTTTATCCGGGGCTTGCGCGACCCTTATATCTCGCCTTTGAGAGGGAATATAACCAATCTCTGCACTCGGGCTCCCTAATAATTGAATTCGGAACCAACGCCAACACCTTCTCAGAAGCAGATTATTCTGCCGAGCTCGTTGCCTCCGCTATTATCGCCACCTTCAGGAATTAATTGGTTGACTTATTAAGAGAAATTTGGTAAAATTATAAATACAGGAAATCTTTTAAAACTTTTTACAAAAACTTAAAATATTGCGGAGTTTTGGAGGCTAAAGCAATGGAATTTATAGATTATATCAAATGCGTAATATTGGCGCTTCTCGGCTATTTTTTAGGCTCTGTCAGCTTTTCGGTTATTTTAACGAAATTCAAATATAAAAAGGACGTTCGCGAGGAGGGCTCGGGAAATGCGGGAGCCACCAACGTTGCGAGGTCCTTCGGAATGTCTGCAGGGCTTTTCACTCTGCTTTGCGACGTTCTTAAAACTGTTTTGCCGATGCTTTTAGGTTATTATCTCCTCGGAGACCTCGGCGCCGCCATAGGCGGTCTTGCTACTGTGTTTGGCCACTGCTTCCCCATTTATTTCGGATTTAAGGGAGGCAAGGGCGTTTCGGTTGCGGCGGCGGTGGCTCTGCTCTCAGACTGGCGCCTTTTCCTTATCGCAATAAGCGTGTTTTTAATCGTTGTTCTCATTTCCAAATACGTTTCCTTAGGCTCTATAACCGCGGTTTCGGTTTATGCAATTCTCGCCTTCGTTCCCTATTTTGGGATGAGCATTGAAAAAATCGTTTTAGGCGTTGCAACCCCTTTAATCGTTATCTTTATGCATAGAGCCAATATCAAAAGGCTGATAAAGGGCGAAGAAACTAAATTCAGAGCAAAATCAAAAAAGGATTAACCGCGAAAATTTAGAAGAGGCCTTATAGAGCTCTCTCAAATTTTTCCAAAAAAAATGGCGCTTTCGAAAAGAACGCCCCATTTTCAGGTTATATAAATTTTTCAGATACGCCTAGCTGTTTTCATATAGGAGCTTGCCATATTATCTCTTTTTATAGCACATTGCATAGAGATACCAGCTGTTATGGGGGAGCCATTGCTCTGCCCAGCGCCAGTTATCATTGATATCCTCTCTCGGTTCTAAAACGAACTCGATTCCATGCTCATCATTGATTCCCGAGGTGATACCGTTGGAAATTCCGCCCGGAATCTCGAAGAAATCGTAGCGGTTGCCGATATAGAAATAGGTGATGCTGTTTCTGCCTCTGCCTTGGAACATACAGCTGTCATAAGGATTAAGTCCCAAAATCCAATTTATTTGGTCATCAGCGAATTTCATAAGGTCCTTCTTTAATTCCTCATCCTCGGATTTCCATATAACTGCTCTTGCTGCCGCTGCAAGTGAGCCTTGGCGAGCGCTTTCGCCTTGCCACCAGCCCCAGGATTCGCAATCGTGCGGATAGAAGAAGCTCTTCCTTCTTTCGCCTTCTCTGTTCTGGATGAACTGTCTTGCATAGCCGAAGGGGTTTGTAACCTCATCGGTTATGGCTATCTGATAGCGCATAACCTTTTCGCAGATATCAAGAGTTTTCTCTTTGAGGGCTTTATCGGGCTCGATTTCATAATAGTTGATAAGATTAACAACAGGCATACCCGCATCGCAAGCGTGGTAGAAGGGGCGGTCGGTTTCATCAACAGAGATATATCCCATGTTGTCCTCAACCTCAATATAATGCCCCATCACCCTCTCAGCCATCTTGCGGGCGCGAACGAGGTAACCATATTCACGAGTGGTTTTATAAAGCTCAACTAAACCATCGAGAAGGCAATATTCATCGATGAGATTCCATTTGCCATCGTTGGTGTATTTATCGTTATTTTCCATGTAATGATTGAGCGCCTTGATAGCGGCCTCTAAATATTGCTCCTTCTTGAAAACGCTCGGATAAGAGCATCTTGCCGCCGCCGCGAGGGCTGCAATGCAGTAACCGCCGCCGGCACGAAGGGAGGCTTCGTAGCAGGTTTCATCCATATCTGATTCATCGAAAATTGCTCTGCCGCCCATTCTTTCGATAACCTTTTTGGGATACGCCCTTACAACGCGCGTCTCTCCAACGGGCTCGAGGGCATTCATATGAGAAATAGTAACGAAAAATCCGCCCGATTTGGTTTGGGAGCGCAAAATAAACTCCGCGCCATACATTCCTTCCTCAAGAATATAGCGCTTGAGCTGGGTGTAATAAGGATAATCGGATTCCTCTAAAAGGTCATGAATCTTAAAGAAAACGTATGCCGAAAATGAAACCTGCTGAGGATTGAAATAGGTTGTGTCGTTAAGGTGGGAAATATGAACTCCGGGGTCACCCGTAGCGTCCTTCCAGCCACCGTGAAGGTCATAAGGCCCTTCATCGATTAAGCCCTTATGGGAAATGCCGAGCTTTTTATCGGCAAATTCATATTCACCCGTGCAGCGCATGGATTTAAAAAAGTAGGTCGCGGCAGAGATTGTGTCGGCTTCCAAAAGGCGCTCGCCGATTCTGAAGGGATAGGAACGAGCAATATCGCCGTTATCCGCTTCAACCTCGATATAATATCTTCCAAGCTCGGTTACTTCATCGAAGCGCAGGGTATAAAAATAGCCCTTCTGCCAATTATCAACCTCACCCGATTCAACGGGTGTTCCCATAAAAACAACCTCATCGTTCTGCTCGTTTATAACGCGAAAGCTGATGGGAGTTTCATCACCGCGAAGGCGATAGACTGCGTTTTTTGTATCGGCGCTATCATAACCGATGTGATTGGTATAAACCTGAACCATTTTCATTCCTCCAAAAAGAAATTTTTTCTAATTATATGATATCATAAGTTATATAATTTTCAATACCAAAATTTTCTGTTATTTTAACATTTTTTTCGCCCAATATCTTTAAAGCTTTAGCATCCTTTTGTTTTGCTTAAGCAAACACGAATAATCCGAATCTGCCTAAAATGGCATAATTTTAGCGCTTTTCGGCTTGTCATCATCAGTAATTAGTTATCCAAAAATTCGAGAAGTTTATCAAAATTTCCGCGAGGAGTTTCGGGGATATCTGAGGAGGCAATAAGCCAATCATCGAGCAAAAAGGTTTGAAGCCCTGCCGCCTTTGCCGCCTTAATATCCTCATCGGCGTTGTTTCCGATCATCAGGCAGTTTTCAAGCTTTAAGCCGAGCTTTTCGCCTATTTCCTTATAATAATAGGGGTTCGGCTTGCAGGAGGAAGAGTTATCGTAGGTTGTGATATGGTCGAAATCGGCAGGCTCGAGCCCTGCCCAATTTATGCGCGCTTCAACCGCCACGGGCGGGAAGAAGGGATTGGTTGCAAGAAGGACGTATTTTGCGTTTTTTCGAGCTTTATCGACCGCCATTTTCGCCTTTTCTGTTGGGAAGCAAAGCTCTTTGGCTTTATTAAAATCGGTTCTGTAGAAGGCATCGAAATGAGGGATGTGCGAGCGAACATCGAAAGGAAACGCCTTTTCAAATTCGCCCCAGAAGGCTTCGTAATTTGAGATTTGCCCCTCGTTTTCTACCATTTTTTTAACACCCTTCCACATGGTTTCAACAAGCTTTTGAGGCTCATAGCCCAAGGGCGCAACTGCGCGCGCCAAAAGCTTGAAATATCCCCTTGTAAATTCATCGTTATCCATCGGGAGGAGTGTTCCATCCAAGTCGAAAAGAATAGCATCGTATTTCATAAAATCACCTTTTATTAATTATTGGTTAATTATACCCGATATAATTGACTTTTTCAAGGAAAAATGGTATAGTTATAATGATTTTAGTTTGTCGAAACGCTAAAACGCGCTTCGACAAGCCACTTTTTAAGTGGCTTAAGCAAAATTAAATTTTAATATTTAATTTTGCACAACACTCATTGCAATGGAATAGAACAAATTTTTATTGAAAATTTGTCCCAAAATCAAAGATTTTGCAGCGAAACAATCTTGTTTCGCCTAACCTATACCATTATAAAGAATTTAACGGTGTAAACAATTCCGTAAATCACGGGTTGATGAAGAACGTAAACAATAAGCGCATTTCTTCCGATAACCGAAAGAAAGGGCAGGCGAGAGGTTTTAAACCAATCGGGAAATTTATCCCTTTTCGCGAAAAAGCCGAGACAGGCGCCGCATAGGAACATAAATATATAGGGAAGCAAGGGGAAATAATCCGCCGCTGCAAGATGATGAGGAGTAAGCCCTAAAATATAGTAAAAAATATTTGAATTAACAGTCGGCAAAGAGATGCTTATATCTCCAAATCCCAAGAAACCTTCGCCTATATAATAGGTAAAAACGAATAAAACGAGGAAGAAAAGAAAGCCGATTGCGGGATGAATGTGCCGAAGGGCGCGGTTAATCAGGGCTACGAGCAGCATGCCCGAGGCTAAGAGATGCAAAATTCCGAAATATATAGCGATTCCGGGGATTCCATTTTTGGCGAGAAAAACCGTAACGAGGGTGAAGGCAATCGCAATTCCCGCAAGCTTAAGTCCTCTTTTAAGGTTTGAACGGGAAAGCTGACAGCAGATTCCCGAAAGCAGAATGAAAAACATTGCAAAAAAAGGCTCTGCAGGGAGAAAGAAATCAATAAGAGTCCTCCCGATGGAAAATCCGATTAATTCGAGGGTGTAAAAACCATGGAAAAATACCATACATAAAACTGCAAAGCCCCTTAATTCATCGAGAAGATAGTATCTCGTTTTGGAGGAAGGCATACGTTTTCTTTTGGGCATAATTTTGCTCCTTTAATATTTTCTGTAGCTGCCGACGATTTTTCCGAGAATAGAAAGCTCTTCGGGGTATATCGGCTCAAAATCGGGATTTTCGGGGTATAAAACGGGGGACTTTCCCTCAAAGCCAAGGCGCTTTACGGTTGCTTCTTCGTCAATAAGCGCAACAACAATATCTCCGCTTCGGCATTCAGCGTCCTTATCCGCTATAACAATATCACCATCGAGAATTCCTGCATTTTTCATAGAAAAGCCGGAAACTCTGAGCGCGAAAAGCTCCGAAGCGTTTCCAAATTCGCTCGGCATCGGAAGATACCCTTCGATGCTTTCGGTTGCGAGAATGGGCGCGCCTGCAGTAACCTTTCCGATAAGCGGAACGTTGGTTGCCTTTGCGATATTTTTAAGGGAAATTCCGCGAGAAGCGTGAGAGGTTTTGTTTATGAGCCCAAAATCCGCAAGCTTGCCGAGAATTTTATAAACTGCCGCAGGGGATTTAAGCCCAACAGCTGCCGCAATTTCTCTGACAGTGGGCGAAAAGGGAGCCGATTCAACGATATAGTCATAAACCTTTTGTTGGGATTCAGTTAGTTTTTTATCCATAATTAAAAATACTTCCTATCCAAGCATCTGAACTGGAGCGCCTCGGCAACATGATCCTCCGTTATATCGTGAGAGCCTTCAAGGTCGGCAACAGTTCTTGCAATTTTCAAAATTCTATCATAGCTTCTTCCACTCATTCCCATCGCCTCAAAGGCATCCTTCAAGAGCTCTTCTGCGGCAGAGGATAGGGGACAATATTTGCGAAGCAGCTTAGGCGTAATTCTCGCGTTACAGGTGATGCCCGTTCCTTTGTAACGCTCCTCCTGAATCTTTCTTGCCGCCATAACGCGATTCCTGATTTCTTCGGAGGTTTCTTCATTTCCTTCCGAATTAATTTCGGAAAAATTAACGGGAGGAACTTCGATTTGAAGGTCAAGACGGTCGAGCATAGGGCCTGAAATTTTGTTCATATATTTTTTAACAGCCTTATCCGAGCAGATGCATTCCCTTGTTGGGTGTCCATAATATCCGCAAGGACAGGGATTCATAGCGCCGACAAGGGTGAAAATGCAGGGATAGGTCATAATGCCCGCCACTCTCGAAATAATAACTCTGCCATCTTCTAAGGGCTGGCGAAGAGTCTCGATTGCGGAGCGATCAAATTCGGGAAGCTCATCTAAAAATAGAACTCCGTTATGCGCTAAAGAAATTTC
>JAZORV010000058.1:0-7896 GCA_045656785.1 Acutalibacteraceae bacterium
GTTTTGGTTGGAACAGACGATAATACCGATAAATTGCTTCCCAATAATATTATCTCGATTCATAGAACACAGAATCAACAGGAGTTAGCAGAAATCTATACCGCTGCTGATGTATTCGTTAATCCAACACGCGAAGATACGTTTCCAACCGTTAATATGGAATCGATAGCTTGCGGTACTCCTATCATAACGTGCAATGTAGGCGGCAGTCCGGAAATATTGGATGATACATGCGGTGTAGTTATTAATGATTTTAATGTTGAAAATATGATAAAAAGAATATGTGAATACGTTAGTGAATCGAAAAACTTGGAAGAAAATTGTTTAAATAGGGCAGGTAATTATGATCAAAAGAAAAAGTTTATTGAATACGGAAACATCTACAAATAAACTCGATAGTATTTTTTATACTGGCGCTTACGCAACCTTCGTTTTGTTGATGTTCTATTTTTATAAAATATTTTCAATATATCCACTGGCAATTTTAGGATGTTTCTTAATGTTTGCGAGTGTTTTTGTGTTTAAGTTTGCAAATCTTTTTATATTGGCTTTAATGCTGGCGCCAAGTGTAATGGTTATAAAAATAGGCGAGAGTGAAGCAGCAATTTTTGGGTTTTTCCTAGTGTTTGTTGAGTTAAAATATTTTGCATCGAATAGATTGATTTTTGCACCGATAGTTATTATTCATTTCTTTTTAACTCTCGTAACAACTATCTTATATACGGATATGACTTTGTTTATGATGATAGTGAGGAGCGTTTTATTTTTTTCTTTTGTATTATCTCTGTATCACAGAGAAAATGAATATACTAAAGCCGAATATAAAGATAAAATGATTAGGGCGTTTTCGTATGGTATGCTGCTATATGCTTGTTTGCAGTTTTTCTATGAAGAAACAGGCCGAAATTATTATTCAGCATCTATGCCTGCAGTTGTTGCAATCCTTATGCTTTATATAATGCATAAGAAAAAACATAAAGTTCTTTATATTATGATGATATTGTTAATTTCTTTTTGCACGGCATTGTCGACATCTCGAACTGCGTTTATTGCGTTATGCTGTACTTTATTGACCCTGGTGTTTTCTCTTTTTCAAAAGGGAAAACAAGGCGCAATTTTTGCTTTATTGCTGTTGCTTGTGATAGCTTTGCTGATTTTTAGCGAAGAAGTGGAATTGGTTTTAGAAGCGATGTCTAAAAGATTTCAAGAAGAGAATATTAGCACAGCTAGCGGAAGAACCACAGCTTGGGAAAAATATTTGAAAATGGCGTTTTCTACCGTTCCAAGGATGTTAATTGGAAGTGGAGATACGGGTTGGTATATAGACAGAGGAATTATGAGCATTGCCGAACATAATACTTTCGTGCAGAGTATTTTCGCTGTAGGCCTTTTAGGAACAATAACATTATTGGGAATATTTATTTCAATATACAAAAAAGTAACATTGCGCGCTACAGGTAAAAATCGTTTGTCTTTTTATGTCCCTACGCTATGCACTTGCGTATGTTATTTCGGAATAAGTGGATTATACTCAGACCAATTTAATATAACAGTGTTTATGACGTTTGTTACAATGTCGTATTGTAGGCAGTTATCATTTGAAAACAATAAAGGAAACAACGAGGAAGTGATTAATTGAAGGTTGCATTTCTCTCAAATTATTACAATCATCATCAAAGTAATTTGTCGACCGCTTTTGATAAAAACGATAAGCTTGAATACTATTTTATTGAAACTGAACCAATGGAAGAAGAGCGCTTGAATATGGGTTGGGGGGTTGATAAATACCCTGATTTTGTAATAAAATCCTATGAGAAAGGCAACAAAGCAAAGGCAAGAAAAATATGCGCCGATGCGGATATTGTAATAATAGGTAGCGCTCCGGATAAGTTTATAAAAAAACGTTTAAAAGAAGGAAAACTAACTTTTCGTTATTCGGAACGCTTGTATAAAATTATCCCGCCTAAATACCAAATGCCTTTGAGAAAGCTTAAATATTTTTTCAAGCATGGAAGATATAAAAATTTATATATGCTTTGTGCCAGCGCATATACTGCCACAGATTTCTCTAAGACGAACAATTTTATTGGCAAAACGTATAAATGGGGTTATTTCCCTGAGGTTAAGAAATACGATTCTATCGATGAGCTAATTGAAAATAAAACTCCAAAAACCTTGCTTTGGGCAGGAAGGTTTTTGGATTGGAAACACCCCGAATGCGCAGTTGAAGTGGCTCATAGATTAAAGCAAGATGGATATTCTTTTGATTTTAACATTATTGGCACAGGGGAAGAGCAAGAAAGCATAGAAGCTCTTATTGAAAAATATGAGCTTTGCGATAGTGTTCATCTCTTAGGCTCTATGAAGCCCGAAGAGGTTAGAGCGTATATGGAAAAATCCGAAATATATCTTTTCACGTCAGACCGCCAAGAAGGTTGGGGTGCTGTGCTTAATGAGTCTATGAATTCGGGCTGTGCAGTCGTTGCGAGCAGAGCCATCGGCTCCGTTCCGTTTTTGCTTCAAAACGAAGAAAACGGTTTCATTTATGAAGATGGCAATATTGATGATTTATATCAAAAGGTTAAAGCTTTAATGGATGATTCCGAGAAAAGAAAACATTTCGGGAAAAATGCTTATGAAACCATGATAACCGAGTGGAATGCCGAAAACGCCGCAAAGAGGTTTATTGCGCTTTCTGAAGCGATTTTAGCAGGAGAAAGTCAGCCGAATATCTTCGAAAGCGGAGTTTGCAGTAAAGCCAAAATAATAAACGAATGAGAATTTGAAAGATGATAAAAATGAAGTTTCAATCTAAAAATTTAGCACTTATGACTTCATATTCATACCTAGTGATAAATACGATTGCTAGCTTGATTATGTCGTCTTTTCTTATCAAATCTTTAGGTGCAACGGATTATGGCGTTTATCAAATCGTAACCTCTTTTACCGGATATTTAGCGTTGCTTAATTTCGGAACAGGAACGATAATGACCAGAAATATCGTCGCCGCAAAAGCGAGAAATGATGGCTCGGAAAAAGATAATATCTCAACGATAACCTGGATGACTGTTGCTATCAGCGCGATAATGTTGCTGCTAAGCTTTGTTTTATACATATTCTTCGATGATATATATGGCGCATCTCTTTCTGTATCGCAGATAGCTCAGGCAAAGCCAATGTTTTTGCTTGTATCGCTGAATCTGGCATTGTCTTTGCTCTTTCAAACGTTTGAGGGAATAGTTCACGGAAACGACGATTATACTTCCCCGAAGCTATTTTCAATCTTCAACGTTTTGTTTCGTTGCGCTGTAATTATTGGATTGGTTCAAGTTGTAAAAAGCGCAATGGTAATTGTTCTAACAGACCTGTTTTTGCGAGTTGCAGGATTGTTATTTATGCTTCTTATGAGCAAAAAATGGTATTCGCTACATAAAATATTCAACCCTCGCTTATTCAAATCGGCGATATTCAAAGCTTCTGTTTCATTTGCATTAGCTATGATTTTGCAGGTGTTCGTAAATCAAGCTTTAACGCAGATTCCGAAAACTATTATTGGCATAATAATTTCTCCCGAAGCAGTAACAACTTTTTCAATCGTTATTTATATTTATAATATTTTTTCCTCTGTTTTAACCGTTCCGACAGGCATATTTTTGCCGACAACCGTCAGAGCTATAACTAATAAGCAAAAATCAGAAATTGATTGGTCTTTTTTAGAGTTCCCTTGCCGAATAAACTCTTTGCTTGGCGGAACTATACTTTTTGGATTTATTGCTTTGGGCAGACAGTTTATAACCCTACTTTATGGAGAAGAACAAATAGAGGCATGGCTTTTAACGGTTATTATGCTTGTTGCGATGTATGTAAATATGCTTTTAGCATCATGCGTTAACGTTTTAGATGCTTTAAATAAACGTTTAGTAAGATCGCTTATTATTGCCGCATCGGCTGCTTTGAGCATTTTGCTAACTATCGTTTCATTGAAGCAATATGGTATTATCGCTGCAGCTATTGCGATAGGAATTTCCTTGATTATCAACACCATCGCAACATCGATTTATTATAAAAAATCAATTGGCATAAATGTTATGAAGCTTTATTGGCAGGCAATAAAAGGTCCGCTGCCTTGTTGCGTTATCGCAGGAGCAGCAACATTCTTTTTATCAAAAATTGTGCCGGTTTCCTTCTTTTGGTTTATTTGCTTAGGTGCGTTTTTTGCGGTAGTGTTGGTGGCTTGTCTGCTATTATTTGGCTTTAATAAACAAGAAAAAGAAATGCTGAAAAAATATCTTAAAAAGATTTTAAAGAAATAAGGTGTAATTGGGATGATGATATAGATATCTGGATGCCACGCGAGGATTACAATCGTTTTTTAGAAACCGTTGCTTCAAAAGATGGTAGGTATGAGCTTTTCAAAATAGCAACCTTTTGGACAAGACCCTTCAAGGTCGCTTTCGTTAAAAAATGTGATAAGATTTCTGCGAAATATCCTTATAAAGACTCAAAAATTGTTGGTTCAACGTCGTCGCTTTATAACTATAAAAAAGAACGGTTCGAAAAAGAATGGTTTGAAAAAACCGAGTTGGCAATGTTCGAGGGCAAGGAGTTTAAAATCCCGGTTGAATATGATAAGATTTTGAGAATGATTTATAACGATTATATGCAGCTACCTCCCGAAAACGAGCGCGTAACACATCATTCTAATAATACCTTTTGGAAAGAGGAAAGTGATATAAAATGAGCTTATTTACAGGTAAAACTTTACTTATAACAGGGGGGACGGGGTCGTTTGGTAATGCGGTGCTTAATCGCTTTCTTGCGACCGATATCGGCGAGATTCGTATTCTCTCCCGCGATGAGAAGAAGCAGGACGATATGCGCCACGATTTCCAGGCGCGTATGCCTGAGGTTGCGGATAAAATCAAGTTTTTCATCGGCGACGTTCGCGATTTGGCTTCGGTTAAGAATGCGATGCATGGTGTTGATTACATTTTCCATGCCGCCGCTCTCAAGCAGGTTCCTTCCTGCGAATTTTTCCCAATCGAGGCGGTTAAGACCAACGTTCTCGGCACCGAAAACGTTCTCACCGCCGCTATTGACGAGGGTGTTAAGTCTGTTATCTGCCTCTCGACCGACAAGGCAGCATACCCCGTAAACGCGATGGGGACCTCAAAGGCGATGATGGAGAAGGTTATTGTTGCGAAAAGCCGCACCGTCAGCCCCGATAAGACCAAAATTTGCTGCACCCGCTATGGCAACGTTATGTGCTCGCGCGGTTCTGTTATCCCCCTTTGGATCGAGCAGATAAAGGCGGGCAACCCCATCACAATCACAGAGCCGACGATGACCCGATTCATTATGTCGCTCGACGAGGCGGTTGACCTTGTGCTTTTCGCCTTCGAGAATGGCGTTAGCGGTGATATACTTGTTCAAAAAGCCCCCGCTTGCACCATCGAGACCCTTGCAAAAGCGGTTACTGAGCTATTTAACCCCGAGACCGAGATCAAGGTTATCGGTATTCGCCATGGCGAAAAAATGTATGAGACCTTGCTAACCAACGAAGAATGCTCCGGCGCTATTGACATGGGCGATTTTTATCGCGTACCTGCCGACAAGCGCGGACTTAACTACGACAAATATTTCAAGGTTGGCGACACCGAGCGCAACCCCTTGACGGAATTCAATTCCAACAACACCGAGCTTTTAGACGTTGAAGCGGTTAAAGAAAAGCTCCTGAGCCTTGCCTACATCCGCGAAGAACTCGAAGCAATGGAGAAATAAGAAAGATTTAAAGAAAAAACTCGAAGTTTTGTTTAAAAACCTCGAGTTTTATTTTTTCTTGAATTCTTCGCCATTAATCAGAAAATCAATAGAAACGTTGAAATATTTTGATAAGGCCTTGAGCTGGTCGAAATTGCGCTTGACATTATTGTAAATATTTGCTACAATAAAAATGTAAGCAATTGCTACATTTTGAGCGAATCACGATTTTAGCAGTAAGTTTGGAGGTAAAAAAATGAAAAAAAGAATCTTAGCGATTTTACTGACCCTTGTGATGGCGATGTCCATTCTGCCTGTTGGAAGCTTTATGGCGAGCGCCAACAGCGATTTTTTCGAATGTGAAGCGCTATCGGATAGCGAAACCATGATAGTTTCATATTACGGAAAGGATTCCGCGGTTGTAATTCCATCGGAAATCGATGGCAGGGTTGTAAGCGTTATAGGCGCTGAAGCTTTTTATGGTAACAAAATCATAAAAAGCGTTACAATTCCTTCAAGCGTATGGCTTATAGAAGCTAACGCTTTCTATGGATGCGGTAGTATTAGCGAAGTGTATTTCGAAGGCACAACTGCCGAAGGAGATGCTATGGAAATCGGTGAGGGCAACGAATGCTTAACCAATGCTTATTGGTCTTATGGAGCAAGCGACGGAGCCTCCGATTGCGACCATAAGTATCAGGTTATCGCAATGTCTGCTTCGAGCTGCACAGAAGCCAGCGTTAAAACTTATAGATGCGTTCTTTGCGGAGATTCGTATGAAGAGGTTGTCGCTCCCGCAAGGGGTCATAACTATCAAACCGTTGTTACGGATGATGGAATGAAGGTAACCGAGTGTGTCTATTGCGGAGAGATTGGCTCAGGCGATGCATCGGAATGTAACCATGATTATCAACGTCTCGAATCAACTACTGATATCAGCTGCACAAAACCCACGATTCACGCCTATAAATGTACAATTTGCGGAGATTCGTATGAAGAGCTCGTTGCTCCTGCAAGGGGCCATAATTTTGAAGAGATAAAAACTGCCGACGGTATGGTAATCGTTCAGTGCACCTATTGTGGCGAGCTGCAAGATTCCGAAGGCGGCGAAGCTCCCCACATTCATTCTTATGTAGTAACCAAGGAAGCAGAACCCTCTTGCAGCAGAGATGGTACGACGACATATTATTGTACCGGTTGCGGAGATTCTTATACAGAAACAGTTCCATCCAGGGGCCATAACTTTGAAGAGATAAGAACTGCCGACGGTATGGTAATCATTCAGTGCACCTATTGTGGCGAGCTGCAAGATTCCGAAGGTGGCGAAGCTCCCCACGTTCATTCTTATGTAGTAACCAAGGAAGCAGAACCCTCTTGTAGCAGAGATGGTACGACGACATATTATTGTACCGGTTGCGGACATTCTTATACAGAAACAGTTCCTTCCAGGGGTCATAACTACGATTATATCACAGTTGATGGCAAAACCATCTATGCCTGCACCTACTGTGGCGCAACCGAAGGTGACGAAGCTCACAGCCATTCTTATGATATCTCAACGGTTGTAACAGAAGCAACCTGTAGCGACGAAGGCCTCATTATGTACACCTGCTCCGGCTGCGGAGAATCTTATAACGAGGCTATCCCCGCTATCGGCCATAATTACGAATATTTTGCCGATAAAGACATCAATATGTGCACGAACTGTGGCGCAGTAAAATCCACGATAGGAGAAGAGCCCCACGAGCATAACTACGAGGAAAAAAGAGTCGAGTCCACCTGCGAAACGGAGGGTATCGTAACCTATAATTGTTTAGAATGTGGAGATTATTATTTCGCAACTCTCCCCATGTTGGGCCATAACTATGATTATATCACCGTGGATGGCGCAACCATTTATGCCTGCACCTATTGTGGCGAGTTGGGTGAATCGGGCGGTGGAGACGTTCACGTCCATTCTTATGAAGAAATCAGAAGAGAGCCTACCTGCGAAAGCGGAGGCTTAGTAACCTATCATTGCACCGAGTGTGGCGAACGTAATACCGAAACAATTCCTGCATTAGGTCATAATTTCGAAGAAATAAAGACAGCCGAAGGCATGGTAATAATTCAGTGCACCAACTGCGGTAAGGAAGG
>JAZORV010000059.1:0-3080 GCA_045656785.1 Acutalibacteraceae bacterium
CTTACATCATTTTCAAAGAACGCGCCAATAACATTATGCAAAAGTTCTCCAAATCTTGCAAAGTTCTTAAACTTTATAAGCAAACGGAATCTATATTTATTATTTATCTTCGGAACGTTTGCAATAGCAGGTCCCAAAATATTTATCTTAACATCGCTATATTCTGCTTCAACTCTTTTTTTTATGCTTTCGAAAACAAAATAAGCAGCAGTCTGCGCTTTTCCCCTCGATTCCGATTGCAAAACGACCTGCGCTAAATCGCAATAAGGGGGATATATCATAAGTTTTCTATTTAGAATTTCAGAATTATAAAATGCTTCATAATCTTGAATAGCGGAAAGCTTAATAATATTATTTTCCGGGTCAATGGTTTGAATAACCGCTTTCCCGGGACTGTCTCCCCTACCTGAACGACCAACAACCTGCGTTAAAAGCGAAAAGGTTTTTTCAAAGCTTCTGAAATCATCGCTATACATCGAGCGATCAGAAGAAAGGACTCCAACTAAGGTAACGTTCGGAAAATCAAGCCCTTTTGCAACCATCTGAGTTCCGAGCATTATATCGTATTCACCCTTTGAAAATGCGGTCAGACTTTTTTCGTAGGCGGTTTTGGTCATAGTGCTATCGGCATCCATTCTCAAAACTCTGGCTTCGGGATAAAGCTCCTTGAGTTCTTCTTCAACCTTCTGTGTTCCAACGCCTAAATATTTCATATGCTCTCCGCCGCAGCACGAGCAAACCGAGCTATACGGAACGGAATGTCCGCAATAATGGCATAAAAGCCTTCCGTTTGCAGAATGATAGGTCATAGAAATACTGCAGTTAGGACAGGTTACAACCTCTCCACAAGATGCGCAAGAAACAAAGGTATTATGCCCTCTTCTGTTGAGAAGCAAGATCGCCTGCTTTTTATTATTCAAAACCTCGGTTATTGAATCCCCGAGATAGCGGCTAATAATGGATTTATTGCCCTCAAAAAGCTCCGCCTTCATATCAACAGTGATAACCTCAGGAAGCTTTGCTTTTCCATATCGCTTGCTTAATTTAAAAAGGTTATATTTTCCCGAAAGCGCCGCAGAAAAGGTTTCAACAGAAGGCGTTGCCGATGCTAAAATAAGCATACATTTATTAAAGGATGCTCTGAAACGGGCAACGTCTCGCGCATGGAATTTAGGGTTTTGCTCGGATTTGTAGGTATGCTCCTGCTCTTCATCAATTATGATAAGCCCCAAATTTTCGAAGGGTGCAAAAACCGCTGAACGCGTTCCAATAGCAACCAATGCATCACCATTTTTAACGCGCTTCCATTCATCCATTCTCTGCCCTAAGGACATCGCGCTATGAAAAACCGCAACCTTATCGCCATATCTTTTATTAAAAATATTGATAGTTTGAGGGGTTAACGCAATTTCGGGCACCATTACGATAACTCCGAGCCCTTTTTCAACAACTCTATCCGCCATTTTCAAAAAGACCTGTGTTTTTCCGCTTCCCGTAACGCCATATAAAAGATTGGCAGAATAGCCCTTTTCGTAATTTTCCAAAAGCCCTTCATAGGCGATCTGCTGTTCGCCTTGAAGCACAATAGAAGACTGTTCAGCCGAAGAATAGTTATAAGGCTTGCGATAATACTCTTGCTCAAAAAGCTCAACCGCACCATTTCTTTCGAGAGTTTTAATGACTCCCTGCGAAAGGCCTGTAAAATAACACAGCTCTTTAACGCTGCATACGCCCGTTTGTTTTAAAAGCTCTATTATCGCAGATTGCTTCGGAGTTATTTTAACAGCCTCATAATCGGGACTGAGTCTTACCATCCTGACAGAAGCGTCGCCCATTTTTCTGATAGCCTTATCATTTCTTTTGAGCGCGCCTTTTTTATAAAGTTCCTCTAATATTCCGGATTCTCTTGTATATCCAAAATCCTTTAAAAGCTTATCTCTTTCATATAAAGCCTTTGTATTGCGGAGAAAATCAAGTATTCTCGATTCTTCTTCACCCAAGGTCTCGCCATATTCCTCATTAACACAATAAGAAATAACAGTTTTGAGAGAAATTCCGGCCGGAAGCAAAATTTTTATAGCATCAAAATAGGTGCAGAAGATGCGCTTTTTTAAAAATTCAGCAAGGCGGAGCATTTCTTCATTGATAATCGGTTCTTCATCGAGCATAGCAATAATGCTCTTAAGTTTATCCTTTGGATGCTCAGAAAACTCCGAAAAACCTATAATAAGCCCCTGCCTTGTTCCAATTCCGTTTCCGAAAGGAACAAGCACTCTGCAGCCCTCTTTTGCATTATTAAATTCATTTGGCAGCAGATAATCGTATGGCTTGTCAATACGATAGACCGCCTGATCAACCACTACCCGAGCAATCAAAACGCTATCCACGACAAGCCACCTCTTTTCATCTGCATATTATCGATGATTATTTTACATCGATTTCTTTTGCAAGCTCATTCATTGCAAGGGTAACGGGCTTTTCGATAATAATTTCATTATCGCGCTCCGCTTTTTCGGAAATTTTGCGAGCTCTTTTCGCAACGTCCAAAACCAAATCATAACGGTTTTCATAATCGCTTATAAGCTTACCAATTGCGGGATTCAGCATCTTTTAACACCTCGTTTATTATATTTATTTTACGTTCTTTTTTAGAACGGTCGCTGACTATTATTGCAATAAGATCATTTACTGCTTCAGACAATTCATCGTTGATAACGATAAAATCATAATCCTTCGCCTCTTTAATCTCATCAATAGCTATTTTTAGCCTGCCTTCAATTTGCTCCTTTGTTTCTGTTCCTCTTGAGCTTAATCTATTTTTAAGCACTTCGAAAGAAGGCGGCATTATAAACACACTTATAGCTTTGGGATATACACTTCTTACCTTTCTCGCTCCGTTTATATCCACCTCAACTATGATATCTTCATCATTTTCTATGGCTTTATCAACGGGAGCCTTAGGAGTTCCGTAATAGTTCCCAAGATAAACGTTATGCTCAAGCATTTCGCCATTCTTGAGAGCTTCTTCAAATTCCTCTTTAGAAATAAAATGATATTTCCCATCCTGAACCTCTAAGTCG
>JAZORV010000060.1:0-4273 GCA_045656785.1 Acutalibacteraceae bacterium
TCTTCCATATAATGAGTTGTTAAGAAAACCGTGAGTCCATTTTTTTCGCGAAGAAATGAAATAACGCTCCAGATAAGGCTTCGGGTTTGTGGGTCGAGCCCTGTTGTCGGCTCATCTAAAATGAGGATTTTCGGATTATGCAAAAGTGCTCTTGCAATATCTATTCTTCTTCTCTGTCCGCCCGAGAGCTTACCGACTGCCTTTTTGAGCAGCGGCTCTAAATCCAATAAAGAGGATATTTCCTTGAGCCTATTTTTAAAAGCTTCGCCCGTTATTCCATATAACGCGGCGCGCGCTTCAAGATTATCGCGAACGCTAAGCGCTTTATCCAAAAGGGAATTTTGAAAAACAACTCCAAGCCGGCCTTTTATCTCTTCTGCGCCATCCATTAAATTTTTGCCATCAATTATTATTTCGCCGCTATCCTTGGGGAGTACGGCACACATAATATTAATAGTTGTCGATTTGCCTGCTCCGTTAACTCCCAAAAAGGCAAAAAGCTCCCCTTTTTTTACGCAAAAGGAAAGGTCGCTCACCGCCTTTAAATCGCCATAGGATTTATTAAGATTTTTAATCTCTATTATATTTTCCGTAAGCTATCATCTCCTGTTAGGCTTGTGTGATATCAAAATGATATCACATTTCCAAAAAAAAGTCAATATTTTTTATGCTATTCTTTAAAACCAATGCCTAAAACCTCGCTTGCTTCCAAAATTATGGAAAAGGCTTCGGGGTCGAATTGCTTTACTATTTTTCTGAAATCCCCCGACTGTCTTTTATAAAGAGCGCATAAAATGAGGGTTTTGTTCTCCCCTGAAAATCCGCCGAGGGCTGAAATTTCGCTGACTCCTCTGCCTAAATTTTCATAAATTTCCCTTTTTAGCTTTTCGGGGCGCGTGGTTATGATAATTGCAAGCTTTCCGCCCTCATCCGAGAGAGCTTTATCGATAATATAAGTTGAAACGATAACGTATAGCACAGAATATAGCGCAAGTGAAAAATTACTGTCCAAAAGTGCCGCAGCCCCGATTATAATAGCATCGATAATAAGAATTATGCGCCCCATCTGAACGTATGGGTTTTTGCGACGAATCAGCTTTGCAGCAATATCCGTTCCGCCACTTGTTCCACCTCTTAAAAATATCAGCGCCATTCCCGCTCCTATCAAAACTCCGCCCGAGAGCGAAGCTATTATCCTATCATCTGTCAATGGCTTTAAGAACGAAAAAGCGTCTATTAAAAGCGAGGAAAGAAGGATAACAAAGAAGGTTTTTATGATAAGGCTTTTCCCGAGCTTTTTCCACCCTAAATAAACAAGTGGGAGGTTAAGAAAAAACACAAGCGCGCCCGTAGGTAACGACAAAATCTTGCTCAAAACATAAGCAACGCCCGTAATCCCACCGGGAGAAATTGCGAGAGGCTTTAAAAACACCGCAAATCCGAAAGCAAAGGAGGCAGCGCCAACGCTTAAAAGCCCAAAATCAAAAAGATGTTTTTTCATAATTTTTTCACCCAACAAAAAAGAGATATTCCCTTATATTATGCGGAATATCTCTCTTTATATGAATATTAAATTGAGGGAAAAACGGTTTCCCAAATAACCTCGAAAAGCTCCTCGGCTCTTTCTTCCTCTCCCGAAAGCTTTAAAAAGCCGAATAGGGTTTCAAGCCCTGTTGCCGCATGATATTGAGCAACCGATGAATTCTTAGGAGTATTTTTAGTATGCGAATTTCTGCCTCTTTTGAAAACGGCAAGCTCCTCTTCCTTGAGCATTCCCTCTATCGCCTTAAAGCCCTCGGCTTGAGCATTTGCATTAACCAATTTAACCGAAAGGCTATGCAATTCTCCGATGGGGCGCTCTATTTCAGAAAGCTTAATTCGAGTCAACAACCCAAAGTAAGCATCCCCGACAAAGGCGAGGGTTGAGGCATTAAGAAGAATTTTATCCATTTTTTCTGCCCCTTATCTCACGTAATCAAATTCGATATCATAAACGCAGACTGTATCGCCTTCCTGAACGCCCATTTTCTCGAGCTTATCGATAATTCCGCTCGACTGAAGCACCCTCTGGAAATACTGAAGGGACTCATAATCGTCAGGGTCAACCGTTTCAAGGATTTTAAGAAGCCAAGGTGCTTCAATAACGAAGGCATCCTCTTCCTTTTTAATTTCAAAGGAATGGGAGTTTTTATCCGAGAAGTCCTCCTCGGGAGCCTCTTCAACCTCATATCTCTTTATGGGGGGAAGAGAGGCAAGCTCGGCTGCTACCTTATTAATAAGCTCGCTTGTTCCTTCAGCTATTGCCGCCATAATCGGGAACACGGAATAGCCCATATCCTCAAAATATTTTTGAAGCTCTGCAAGCTCCTCCTCATCGCACATATCGCATTTATTAAGGGCGATTATCTGGCGGCGAAGAGCCAATTCCTCATTAAAAATCTTTAATTCTTCATTAATCTTCCTGAAATCCTCTTTCGGGTCTCTGCCTTCGCTGCCCGAAGCATCGAGAACATGGACAAGCAAGCGGCATCTTTCAACATGCCTTAAAAATTCATGCCCGAGACCTGCGCCCGTTCCTGCGCCTTCAATAAGGCCGGGAATATCGGCCATAACAAATGAGCTTTCTGCGCCCATTCTGATAACGCCTAAAACGGGGGTGAGGGTTGTGAAATGATAATTAGCAATTTTCGGCTTCGCTTCGGAAACTACCGATATAAGGGTTGATTTTCCAACGTTTGGAAATCCAATAAGCCCAACATCGGCAAGCAATTTCAACTCGAACTTAACGTCGAGCTCTTCTCCGGGGATACCCGATTTTGCAAAACGGGGCACCTGCCTCGTTGAGGTTGCAAAATGGCTGTTTCCCCAACCTCCCTTACCGCCTTTTGCGATAATGATAGGTTCATCTTCCGTTACGTCTGCCAAAATTCTGCCCGATTCGAAATCTCTTACGAGGGTTCCTCTCGGAACCTTTATTATAAGGTCGGCGGCGCTTTTGCCATAGCAACGGTTTGCCTTACCATTTTCGCCATTTTCCGCCTTATATTTTCTTTTATATCTGAAATCTGCGAGGGTTGAGAGGTTATCATCGGCAATCAGCACAATATTTCCGCCTCTTCCGCCATCGCCTCCATCGGGGCCGCCTGCAGCAACGTATTTTTCTCTATGAAAAGAAACTGCTCCGTTTCCGCCATCGCCCGCTTTTAAATGGACTCGCGCTGTATCGACGAACATTCCGCTCGCCTCCTTTTTGTTTTTCGATAAAAAACGCGGCCAAAGCCTATGAAGCTCGACCGCGTTTATCTTTAATAATAAAGATTACTGCTCAACTGCGTATACGCTAACCTTTTTGCGGTCACGACCTACACGCTCAAACTTAACCTTACCATCGATAAGGGCAAAGAGAGTGTCATCAGAACCGAGGCCAACGTTGTTGCCGGGATGGATGTGTGTTCCTCTCTGGCGAACGAGAATGTTTCCGGCCAATACGAACTGACCATCAGCACGCTTAACGCCAAGACGCTTGGACTCACTATCACGGCCGTTCTTTGTTGAACCCATACCTTTTTTATGAGCAAAACGCTGAATATTAATCTGAAGCATTTATTACACCTCCGAAATTATCTTGATTGATTTTTCATACTGTTTGGAAAGCTCGGATAAATGAAGCTTTAAGCCTCTTAATATCGTTTGGCTCTCCTCCTTCTTCGAGATAACGCGAACGGATAAAACCTCGCCATCATCCGAAGCATCAATGCTCGCACCCACTATTTCAGAAAGGGTGTTCGCCGAGAGATAAACCGCCGACGACACTGCCGCGCAAATTATTCTGCCCTCGTTATCATCGGAGCTTACGGTACCATGACCCGAGGCTTCAAAGCCTTCTATGGGATCGGTTCCGAAAAATTTAACGGTTATCATTATTTTAGCCTATTTCGTCGATACGAACTTTAGTATAGGGCTGTCTGTGGCCGAGCTTTCTTGCGCTACCCTTCTTGGGTTTGTAGGTGAAAACTGTTACCTTCTTGCCCTTACCATTCTTAAGAACGGTTGCTTTAACAGTTGCACCCTCAACATAGGGAGCGCCTGCTGTGAAGTTACCATCCTTGTCGCTTAAAGCTACAACCTTATCGAAGGTTACTGTGCTTTCAGCTTCCTCGTTAAGCTTCTCAACGAAGATCTCGCTTCCGATCTCAACGCGATACTGCTTTCCGCCGGTTACAATAATTGCGTACATTTCCTTTTGGCACCTGCCTTAATATTAGTCTCGCTA
>JAZORV010000061.1:0-13025 GCA_045656785.1 Acutalibacteraceae bacterium
GGCCTTAAATCAGTTAAGATTACGCTTCTTCCTTCATTTTAGCGAAACATTCGCTGCAATAAACGGGACGGTCATCTCTGGGAGCGAAAGGAACCTTTGCTACTCCACCGCAGGATGCGCATACAGCCTCATGATACTCTCTTGGAGCTCTGCCTGCATTTTTGCGTGCATCACGGCAAGCCTTACAACGCTGCGGCTCGTTTACAAATCCCTTGGAATCATAGAACTCCTGCTCTCCTGCTGTGAACACAAATTCTGCACCGCAGTCTTTGCAAACCAGTGTCTTGTCTTCGAACATGTTTTTTACCTCTTTCGGTTGTTTTTTCGCCCCTGGACGGATTTGCACCGACATCTTTGCTAACAACGCTCTACTGTTGAGCTACTTTGGGCATTTATTAAAGCTTTGAGAACTTTCGTCTGATTCTTTGAACAGCATTATCTACCGCCTTCTCTCCGAGCTTCAAAGCGTTAGCCACCTCTTTATATGACATTCCGCTGAATATTTTTATAAGAACGGCATATTCGAGAGAGGAAAGCTCCCTTTGAGCTTTATCTTTAAGCCCCTCAAAGCTATCAAGGCGCTCCAAGATAAGCTGCGGATCCGTTTCACTATTTTCAGAAAGAAGATGCTCGTTATCTTCAAGGCTTCCTTTTGCATCCTCAGGAATAAAAGATGCGCGGTTTCTGCTTCTCAATGCTGATATCAACATTCTATCAATGCAGAGCCTCGAAAAGGTTGAAAACGAAGATTTTGATGGCTCATAGGAAATAACTGCGCTATAAAGCCCTATCATACATTCCTGACAGAGATCCTCAACATCGCTAAAAGGAAACTCAAAATGACGAATACGAGCCATGATCATAGGCTGATATCTCGAAAAAAGAAGCATCAAAGCTTCGTTATTATTATCGGCTTTGTAAAGCGTTAACAATTCGAAATCCGTCATATTATTAAATTTAGCAACATTGATGCTTTCCATAATCCACCTAAAGTTCTCTAAACCTATATAAATAATATACCATCGAAAATTAATTGTCAAGAACTTTTTGTAAAAATTATATATAATTCTATCAGATTTAAAAGTAATTTTTTACATAATTTTACATTTTGCATCAAATATCTCCTTAATTGACAAGAATTTGCTCAAAAAAGCTTATTTTAAGGCATAAAATAATTTATATTTTATAATTTTTCTTGTTGACATATTTTTTGGAAAAAGTTATACTATAATATAATTAAGAAAATTACTTTCGGAGGGCTTTCGATGAATATAAAAGAACTTTACGAATCCTGGCTTTATAAAGCTACCTTTGACCCTGACCTTATCAAAGAGCTTGAAACCATTAAAGGCGACGACAATGAGATTTTCGACCGCTTTTATAAAGAACTCGAATTTGGCACCGCAGGCCTCAGAGGAGTTATAGGCGCGGGCACCAACAGAATGAACGTTTATACCGTCGGCAAGGCTACTCAAGGCTTCGCAAATTATCTTAATTCCACCTTCGAAAATCCGAAGGTTGCAATAGCTTATGATAGCAGAATTAAATCCGATCTTTTTTCTAAAACTGCCGCAAGCGTTTTTGCCGCTAACGGAATAAAGGTTATGATATACCCCGAGCTCATGCCAACTCCGATGCTTTCCTTTGCCGTAAGAGAGCTTAAATGCGATGCAGGTATCGTTTTAACCGCGAGCCACAATCCCGCAAAATACAACGGATATAAGGCTTATGGACCTGATGGTTGTCAGTTAGGTCTTGAAGCAAGCGAGCTGGTTTACGGATATATGAAGGACGTTAACACCTTCAACGGAATCAAGAGAATTGATTTTGATATCGCTTTGAATGAAGGCAAAATTGAATACATTTCGGAAGACGTTATAGAAAAATTCCTTAATAATGTTGAGGAGCTTTCGGTTAATCCCGAAGTTCTTAAAAGCAGCGACCTTAAGGTTATCTACACCCCCTTGAACGGGACGGGCAACAAGCCCGTTCGCGCTATTCTAAAAAGAATGGGTCTCAAAAACGTTGCGGTTGTTCCCGAGCAGGAAAATCCCGACGGAAACTTCCCGACTGCCCCCTACCCCAACCCCGAAATCCGCGAAGCCTTTACCTGCGCCTTAAAGCTTGCAGAGACTTCCGATGCTGATCTTCTCCTCGCAACAGACCCCGATGCAGACCGAGTTGGAATAGCGGTTAAAACAGATATCGGATATAAGCTATTAACAGGCAACCAGGTTGGCGTTTTGCTGCTTGACTATATTTTATCGGGAAAGAAAGCGGCCGGAACTCTCCCCAAAAATTCCCTCGCGGTTTCCACCATCGTTTCAACAACAATTTGCGAAAAAATTGCAGAGAAATATGGCTGCAAGATGGAAATTTGCTTAACGGGTTTCAAGTTTATCGGCGGAATTGTTTCAGAGCTTCAAAAAAACAACGAGGATAATAGATACGTTTTTGGTTTCGAAGAAAGCTACGGTTATATGCCCGGAAGATATGTTCGCGATAAGGATGCGGTTGGCGCTTCAATGCTTATTTGCGAAATGGCGGCTTTTTATAAAGAAAAGGGCTTAACCCTCGTTGACGTTTTGAATTCGCTTTATGAAGAATTCGGATTCTATTGTAATTCTCAGGTCAGCTTTACTTGCGAAGGCGCAGACGGAATGGAAAGGATGAAGGGCATTATGGATGGCTTCAGAAAGGATATTCCCGAAGCTATCGCAGGACTTAAGGTTGTTTCCTTTAGTGATTATCAAGCCTCCTTCACTCTTAATACTGAAAGCGGAGAAAAATCAGAGATTTCTCTCCCTAAATCGAACGTTATCTCAATGAAGCTCGAAAATGGGTCTTCCGTTTTCCTTCGCCCTTCGGGAACAGAGCCGAAAATCAAGCTTTATATCGAGTCTATTGCCGATGATGCCAATGCAAGCGCAAATCAGAGCGAAGAAATCAAGGCAGATATGAGCAAGAAGATGGGATTTTAATTACTAAAAACCTAAATAATTTTCAAAGAAACCGCAATATTTTCTGCGGTTTCTTTATTTTTTAGCAAACAAAAAAGCCTCCCATATAATAAAAATGTAGGAGGTAATTAAATGGAAGATAAAATTTTTATAATTAACCATGCGCTTGAAGCGGATAAAACACCCTCTCGCTTTAGCACAACCCCATTAGATGAACTGCCCTTAACGATGGTATACGGGCCTATGCAATCCCTCAATAAAACCTACCCTTCGGAGGATGCGCTTTGCCGAGGAACGCTCTTCCCCGAGCTTGATAAACCCTTTAAAGGGAGGAAGGCAAAATGAAAGATAGCCGCGAAAGAACCTTGCTTTTAAAAAGACTTCAGGCTGCGCAATTTGCCGCTTGGGAGATTCATCTGTTTTTAGACACCCATCCGAAGGACGAAATGGCGCTCGAATGTTTTAAGAAATATACAGAAAGATACAAAGAGCTTTTGAAGGAATACAACGAACGCTTTGGTCCCCTTTCTGCCGACAAAAACACCAACGAAAAGCATTGGGATTGGGTTGAAAATCCCTGGCCTTGGGATAATATGGAGTGTGATGAATAAATGTGGCAATATCAGAAAAAACTGCAGTATCCTATCAACATCAAAAATCCCGACCCGAAGCTTGCTCAGCTTATAATTTCGCAATATGGTGGTCCGGATGGCGAGTTGGGAGCAAGCCTTAGATATTTGAGCCAACGCTTTGCCGCCCCTTATTCAGAAATCAAAGCTTTATTTACTGACATCGGAACCGAGGAACTCGCCCACCTTGAGATAGTTGGCACCATCGTTCATCAGCTAACCAAAAACCTAACCGACGACCAGATTGAAACGGGCGGTTTTGATGCATATTTCATCGACCATACAAATGGCGTTTATCCTAATTCTGCTGCGGGTGTGCCTTGGTCTGCTGCAACTATGCAAAGCAAGGGAGATATAGTAACCGACCTTCACGAAAACCTCGCCGCCGAGCAGAAGGCAAGAACAACCTATGATAACATTTTAAGATTCTGCGCCGATAATCCCGACGTTAGGGATGTTATCAAGTTCCTTCGTCAGCGAGAGGTCGTTCATTATCAGAGATTTGCGGAGGCGTTACGCTTAACAACCGATAGATTAAACAGTAAAAACTTCTACGCATTCAACCCTAATTTTGATAAGAATTGTGACAAATAATGGTTGTAGGGGAGGGCCTCTGCGCCCTCCCGAAAAAAGAGCAGATGGTTTCCCATCTGCTCTTTTATATTATACTTGTAAAAAAATGAAAATATGGTATAATTATTTAAAAATCAAAGGAAGTGTTATTGTGCAACTTAGTGACCATATGATAGAACAAGCATTAAAGGATACCGTTTATATGAGTGAAAGTCCTTGGATCTTAGTCGGTGTCCTTAGTTTCATACTATTGGCTCTTGTTGTTCTTTTTATAAAAAATAAAGGTGCGCTATATAGAATCGGTTGTGTTCTTTTGGCGACCACATTAATAATATTGAGCATTAAATACATAAATAAAAAGAATAATACTGCCGAATTCATTAGTAATGGAGAGTGGATTGTTGTTACAGATGTGGTAGATAGAGTAATGGAATCTACCGAAAACGGCAATAAAGATTATTTTATGGTATTGGAAAAATACGGTCGGGTTTCATTAGAAAGTTACTCGGATGCTATGCAATATTATTCGGGCGCAAAGGTTTATGTTGTTGTTGTGCCAGATGGTAGTGAATATAAGAGCACAGGTGTTACATACAGCACAGAAATATATACTTATGTGGGAAATCATTGAGAAAATTTATTGATACTTTTTAATAAAAATAATTTGAGACACTTATTATGTATAGAACTTTGACCTTTTTTGATTTGATAATTTTGGTGAAGGCTTGCGGTTAGTTCAAGATAAGCTTGATGCTAAAAACTTCTATGCAATAAACCCGGGCTTTGATAAATAACTAATAATTCAATTTAGTATGACGTGATATAATGTTCTCGAACCGAGGAGAATGTGGAGTATTTGCAATGGCTTCTTTGGAAGCAAATTGCGCCACAATAACTCGGTTCTTTTTTAATCATTATTGACAATTTGCAAAAAATCGGATATACTATTATTGGTGGTTGTGACTGCGGACTTTACCGCGTCCTCCACTTTGGTGGTAGTTGGCGCTGATTCTATAGCGCCCTCCACCATTTTTATTGGGTCAATATCATATGAAAAAATTTTTCCGTTTTTGGAAGTTGCAATATTCAAAGTTGCCTTCCAAACGGTTTTATTTTTTCTTGAATAAATACTTTCCAATATTGCCAATCATTTTTCCGTAATTATCAAGCCAACCATGTGAATATGATGCCGGTTGACTATCGTCATACCTTGAAGTATCGAAAAGTTCATCAATAAAATTCTTTATATCCTTTATGGAACCATGTTTGGCTATTGCTGACGGCAATTGTAGCCCGAGCGCCTTTAACCAACTATCGGTTCTTTTTTAACCATTATTGACAATTTGCAAAAAATCGTATATACTAATAGTGGAAGACGTCACGTAACCCTCTTTTTGAGGTAATGCGGGGGCCACAAGGCCAACGTCTTCTTTTTTGTTGACATTTTCTGAAGAATTGGGTATAATATTAGTGGAAATAGTGTCAGGGGTGCGCTGTGCAGCCGTAGGCTGGTTCGAGCGATCTGATGTTTCAGTTTCGCCCTGCAGACTACCAACACTATTTCTGTTTTTGCAGAAGTATTTGATGCTTCTGCTTTTATTTTTGCATATTTTTTATTGAATTTTTCTGTTGCTTTTTGAATATACTATTACCAGAAGAATCAACTATTCCTGCTTTTTCTAAAGCCAATTGCATAGAAGTTTTGTTTTTTGAATTTTCTATCTTGACTTTTGAACCTAAATATGTTATCCTTCTTATAGAACCGAATCGGGTTTCCCCCAAGGGATAACCATTTTTCGGTTCTTTTTTAATCATTATTGACAATTTGCAAAAAATCGGATATACTAATAGTGGAAGATGTCACGTAACCCTCTTTTTGAGGTAATGCGGGGGCCTGAAGGCCAACGTCTTCTTTTTTGTTGACATTTTCTGAAGAATTGGGTATAATATCATTAGTAGAGACATTGTCTGTTGGCGACAAGCCTGAGTTATTTTCAACTCCGCCCGCCCTTTCAGCAGTGTCTCTATTTATATTTGAAAACCTACCATACTTGAATCGAAATTTTCTTCAAAATATGGTAGGTTTTATTTATGGTTTTTCGGCTCATAATAATCGAGGGTGATAAAAAATGAGCATAATTCAATGCGCGAAGGACTGCGAACATCAAAGAGATGGCTACTGTATGCTTGATAAGATAGGCGTTATAACCAACACCAAAGGCGGTTGTCCGCACTATTTATCAAAAGATATGAATGATAGCTTCCTTGAGATTTCGAGCAGGAAGAAGCTCGATATCAAAATCTGATGCTCTTATCTGTTTCATACAGCTTTCGGGGAAAACGACTTTGGAAAAGCCGAGTCTTTGAGCTTCCTTTATTCTCTGTGAAGCATGAGAAACGGAGCGAAGCTCTCCCGAAAGCCCGATTTCGCCGAATGCCGCAACGCTCTCGCCTATCGGGATATCCTTGATTCCCGAAACCAAGGATAGAGCAACGGGAAGGTCTGTTGCGGGTTCATCAAGGCGAAGCCCTCCGACTATATTCAGATAAACGTCCAGATTCGAATAGAAAAAGCCGAGCCGCTTTTCAAGAACTGCCAAAATAAGGTTCATTCTATTATAATCAAAGCCTGTTGACATTCTTCTCGGGTTTCCGAAGCCGGTTGGCGAAACGAGGCCTTGAATCTCGGCAAGAATAGGCCTTGAGCCTTCGAGGGTACAGGCAATGCAGGTTCCCGAAACATCGCTCGTTCTGCCTGAAAGAAGCATTTGAGAGGGGTTTTCAACCTCGCGGAGACCATCCTCGCACATTTCAAAAACGCCAATTTCATTAGTCGAGCCGAAGCGGTTTTTAGTCGCTCTTAAAATTCGATAGGAATAATTTCTGTCGCCCTCAAAATAAAGCACCGCGTCAACGATATGCTCCATAACCTTTGGGCCTGCGATTCCGCCATCCTTATTAACGTGGCCAACAATAAAAATCGGGATATCGAGCGCCTTTGCAGTTCTCATAAAAAGGTTTGTACATTCCCTGACCTGAGATATACTTCCACTTGAGGTATTAAGCTCAGAAATCGACATTGTTTGAATAGAATCTATCATAACGATATCGGGTTTATTGGTTTTTATATATTCGCAAATCGCCTCAGCATCGTTATCCGCCATTATCATAAGATTCGCGTTATTAACAGACAACCTGCCTGCGCGAAGCTTAAGCTGCCTCGCAGATTCCTCTCCCGAAACATACAGAATGTTGAAATCTCCCGCGATTTTGCCGCAAATCTGCAAAAGTATGGTTGATTTACCGATGCCCGGCTCACCGCTTAAAAGAATTACAGAGCCTTTAACGATACCCCCGCCGAGGACTCTATCGAGCTCCCCTATTCCGCAATTATATCTATGCTCGTTTTCGATATCGATTTCGGTTACAGGGGATGCAACCGCCATTCGCAAGGGTGCTGCGGCCGATACTTTTGAAATTTCTGCAGGTGCGCTTTCAACGAGGGTGTTCCATTCTCCGCATTCAGGGCACTGACCCGACCATTTTGCCGAAACATATCCACATTCCGAGCAGATAAACTGCGCTCTTAATTTAGCCATTTTCAATTTCCTCTATTTCTTTATAATAATTTATAATTCCGCTTTTGATAACCGAGCAAAGCTCGTTTTGATACTTTTCCGATTTAAGCTTTCTCAGCTCATCTGAATTGCTTACGAATCCACATTCGATGATTACCGACGGCACGGTTGCATTTCTTAAAATATAAACGCCTCTTGCATCTGATTTAGCCTCCCTCGGCTTTTGAGAAAGCTTTTCGTTCCACTCAGACTGGATGCTTTTTGCCAATATATCCGAAGTTTCCTTAGATGAATAAAAAACCTGAAGCCCACAGACGCTCTCCTGCTCAAATTTATTTTGATGGATGCTTAAAAATATTGCATCGGGATAAGCTTGCATTATTTCAACCCGACGCTTCATATCCCCTCTCTTTGAGGCTTCTGAATCGGTTACATCGGTTTTTAAGGCTTCATCCGTTTCTCTTGTTAATATTATATTATATCCCAAGCCCGATAAATGGGACTTTAATCTTTTGGCTATCGAAAGGTTTAAATCCTTTTCGAGGGTGCCATCGTTTGCAACTGCGCCAGAATCAAAGCCGCCATGCCCTGCATCTATAATTATTGTTTTTTCAGGTTTTTGGGGGCTTGCGGCAAATATTCTTCCGATGCTATTTATTCCGCCCGTAAAAACGATTACAAGCGCTAAAAAGACTCCGATATAGGTTTTAACCTTATCTCGGGCTTCTTTGGTTGTTTTTATTGCTCCCTTTTGCTTTCTTTTATTATAGTTTATCTCCGATGTTTTTTCAACGCTTCTTGAAAATTTTTTCAAAAAAATGCCCCCTTCAAGCAAAAAAGTCTTCCATTATCTTTATGCGAGAAAGGGGTTAAGTTATTTCTTAATACTATGATTTTATTTAACGAGACTTCGGGATTTTTTGTTAATCCCCAATATTCCGCCAAGCATTGACATAATTAGCACAACGACCAATCTTATTGCCGCAAAAGAAGAAAAGCCTGCGCCATTCAAGATAAAGGAAATAAGCATATTAAAGCAGAATAAAATAAGCGCTAAAGCCAAGCCCCAAAGATAACCCTTTTCCCCTATTCTTTTGGCAGAATAAAAAGAACCGACCGCGCCTCCGAGACCCAACGCTAATGACGATAGCGGAGATGCAAAATCGGCGCTTAAATCACAGGCTGTTAATATAAAAGCGAAAAGAAATATCATAAGTGCAGACATAATAACTGAAATCAAAAATCCAACCAACAGGTGCTTAGGCTTTTTATTCTCGAAATCTTTAGTGTAATTTTTCATAATTAACCCCTTCTCTAAAGCGTTTGGTATTAAATAATATTATTTTAAAGAAAATATAATTACTGCTTTTTATTTTTTAAGGGATTAATTTTCTTTAGTATATAAAAAAACACCCGAAAAAGGCTTTTGGACCTTTCTCGGGCAATAATGCTAAAACAACTTAGGATTTCTTTTCCTTCTTCTCTTTTTTAGCAGGCTTATTGGTTCTTGCTGCTGCTCTTGCGGCGGCTCTTGCTTCTCTTTCTGCCTTTATTTTTTCATTAGCAGTTACGTTTGTTTGAATAGCTGTTTTGAGAAGCTTGATTTTAGAATGATCTGCAGGAGATTCGAGAATAATGCTATCATCCTTTATAGAAACAACTCTTCCGCAGATACCACCGATAGAGATGATCTCATCGCCTATCTGCATTGCATTTCTCATTTCCTGTTCTTCTTTTTCTCTTTTCTTCTGAGGCCTGATCATCAGAAAATAGAAAATTGCGATCATAAGAACTATCATTATAATCATAGAAAAGTCCATGGTTTTATACCTCCGTTATTTTCAAAAATTCATAGACATTTGTTATTATATAATATTTCTTATGATTTTGCAAGCATTATTTTATTAACAAACTAATAATAAACTAAAGTTATTGATTGACTACTTGATTTTTTTGTGATAATATTATATGTAAAGTTAAATAAGAGAGGGCTAAAGAAATGGAATATTTATATCCCCTTATTCCGCAAACGGGAGAAAAGCCGCTTTCCGGCTGGATAATCGCTATTATCGTTATTGCGGCAATTTTGCTTATTGCCTCCGCGCTTATCCCCTTTTTGCCGAAAATTATTGAATTTGCAAAAACAAAAATAAAAGAAATAAAAGGAAAGAAATAACTGTGAAGATTTATACTTCTTTAACTATCATCGTTGCTCGCCTTGCAAGAAAGCTTCTGCGCCTTCTCGGTCGCGGCGGAACCAACGTTCCGGGAACTATTGCTCTTAAAATGAACCCAAAGATCATCGGCGCGCTTTCAAAAGAGCTTAAGATAATTTTAGTTACCGGAACTAATGGAAAAACCACTATCACAAGGATGATAGAAGAAATTCTCAAAAAAAGCGGAAAAACTTATTTTACAAATAAATCGGGAGCTAATATGGATACGGGCATCGCCGCGGAATTTGTTATAAACTCAACCCTTGGCGGAAAATGCAAATTTGAATATGCCCTTATAGAATGCGATGAGCTTGCTTTTAAATACGTGAGCCGTTATGCGAAAATCGATTACGTTGTGGTTTCTAACGTTTTCCGCGACCAGCTTGACCGCTACGGGGAAATTTCGCACACTTTAACAGGAATTTTAGATGGAATCAAAAACATCCCCGAGGCGAAGGTATGCCTTAATGCAGATTGCTCTCTTTCAACCTCTTTAAAGGATAAAATACCAAACGATGTTATCTTCTTTGGGCTAAACTGCCCAATTTATAAAGATAGAGTTTCAGAGATTTCGGATGCCCCTTACTGCATTAAGTGCGGCGCGGAATATGAATACGATTTTGTAACCTTCGGCCATTTGGGAGCTTTCAATTGCCCCAAATGCGGATATTCTTCTCCTAAAAAGACAGTATCCTGCGAAGAAATCATTAATTCAACTGTTGATAGCAGCGATATAAAGCTAAAAATAAATGATGAGGTTTATGATGTTACCGTAAATCTCCCCGGAGGCTACAACGTTTATAATGCTGCTGCGGCTACCGCTATCGGATTTGCGGCAGGCTTTAAAACAGAAGCTATAATTTCTGCCCTCAGCTCTTTCGAATGCGGCTTCGGGCGAATGGAAAAATTCCATATAAACGACACGGACATCAGAATGATACTCGTTAAAAACCCCGCAGGTGCAAATCAGGTTTTAAACTTTGTTTGCAACATAACAGAGCCCTCGACATTTGTTGTTGGACTTAATGACAGATACGGAGATGGAACGGATATTTCCTGGATATGGGATGCTGATTTTGAAAAGCTCGCGGAGCTTGGCGACCGCCTTCACAGAGTTATTGTTACAGGAATCAGAGCTGCTGAAATGGCGCTTCGCTTTAAATACGCCGGAGTTCCCGAAGAAAAAATATTCGTTGATGAGGACTATGACAAGTTGATTGAGGATATCGTTTCCGACCCGACCCCCGCTTTCATTATGCCGACATACACAGCTATGCTCGATATCAGAGAGGTTTTCAGCAAAACCTATAACTATAAGGATTTTTGGAAATAAGGAGGGTATAAAAAAATGGAATCAATTAAAATTTGTCATCTGTATCCCGATACCCTCAACCTTTATGGCGACGTTGGAAACATTCTTTGCATGAAAAAAAGACTCGAATGGCGAGGAATTTCTTGCGAAATTGATGAAGTTCCCATCGGTGTTGCGTTAGATACTTCGAAATATGATATTTTCTTCCTCGGAGGCGGGCAGGACTTTGAGCAGTCCATTATGCTTGCCGACTTAAAGAAAGGTAAAAGCGAAGCTATCAAAAGCGCTATCGAAGATGAAAAGGTTTTTCTTGCTATTTGCGGCGGATATCAGCTTTTGGGTCAATATTATAAAACCTGGGATGGTAAGCAACTCGACTTTATCGGTGCATTAAACATTCACACCATCGGTGAGGAAAAGAGATTAGTTGGAGATTATATGTTCCGCTTAAATGATGCTGATGGCGGTCAAGAGGTCGTTGGCTTCGAAAATCATTCGGGGCTCACCTTTTTGGGAGATGGCGTTCAACCACTTGGAACAATTATTACGGGATTTGGAAACAACGGAAAAGATAGAACGGAGGGCGCAAAATATAAAAATGTTTTTGCTTCTTATTCGCACGGACCTCTTCTTCCAAAAAATCCCGAGCTTTGTGACCACATATTAAAAACCGCGCTCATGAGAAAAAATCCTAATATAACCCTCGAATCTCTCGATGATAGATTTGAAAACGCTGCGCGCGATTTTATGACCAAAAGACTTAAAAAATAGAAGTATTAATTATAGATTGACTTTTAACAAGGTTTGTTGTATAATTTCTATGCTCTTAAGGGCTATTATAAAAAATAAAGGTGTTTAAATATGAAACGTGTTATAACTTATGGTACTTTTGATTTATTGCATTACGGACACATCAATCTTCTCAAGCGCGCCAAGGAGCAAGGCGATTATCTCGTTGTCGTTCTCTCAACAGATGAATTCAACTGGAATATGAAGCAAAAGAAATGCTATTTCCCTTATGAACAAAGAAAAATGCTTCTTGAAGCAATAAGATACGTTGACCTCGTTATTCCGGAAGAAAGCTGGGATCAGAAGAGAAGCGACGTTAAGGAATACCATATCGATACCTTTGTTATGGGTGACGATTGGAAGGGTAAATTTGATTTCTTAAGTGACCTTTGCGAGGTTGTTTATCTCCCGAGAACCCCCGAAATTTCAACAACAAAAATCAAAAAAGACCTTAAATAAAAGTTTAACGGCTATCGATAATTCCGATAGCCGTTTTCTTAATGATATTTTTTAATAAATTCAATAACTGGAGTTGGGTCCTCAAGGCCATGGGGATGATGGTCGCACCCGGGCTTTATGAAAACCTCAAGCGGAACGTTATTATCTTTATAAGCCTTTTCGAGAAGAATTCCATTTTCGATATAAGGAACAACCGAATCACTATCTCCCGCCACCATAACTGCCGGAATTTTGTTTTCAATTAGAATTGGCAGCTTATCCATCGGCATCTCGCGATAGCAAAGCAATTCTGATAAGCTTATATTTAAAGCATTAAGAATTTCATCGAGGTTTTCGGAAAGAGGATTCCCAACACCAAATCCGCAAGGACAGCTCATAAAATTGAGAACGGGGGCGTCAACGTAAATACAAGAAACAAGCTCGGGGTATTTTGCCGCAAATTTGATGGCAAAAAGCCCGCCACAGCTCATTCCTATAGGAACGCATTTTTCCGAAAGCCCAAAATCAGC
>JAZORV010000062.1:0-2637 GCA_045656785.1 Acutalibacteraceae bacterium
GGGCGGAGGCTTTTATGCCCGAAGCGACGCGGGAGAGGGCATAAACATCGCAAAGGCTTATAACGATGCCGGAATTTCTGCATTTATTTGCAGATACCGCGTTGGAAACGGTTCTGACTATGCAAACGGTTATGATGGCGAAAGCATTATTCTTGATGCCCAAAGGGCTGTTCAGTTTGTTAGATATAATGCAAAAGAATTTGGAATAGATCCAAATAAAATTGCTGTTGCAGGATTTTCTGCAGGCGGTTTGCTTGCTCTAACAACCTCTCAAAAGCAGGCGAAAGCAGGCATCGTAGGAGATGCTATCGAGAGAATAAGTAATAAACCGAATGCAACAGTTCTCGGCTATGCGAGAACCAACCTAGCCCCCGGAACGGGCGGTGCCGCAATGCACAATATCATAGCTGTTAAATATCCTTCAGAGCAAAAGCAAGAGATTCTCGATTATTGGAACCCGAATCTTAACATTACCGCGGATTTAGCTCCGACCTTCTCTTGGGGAAGCAAGGCAGATACAACCGATCCGATAGTTTATCACACTAACGTTTATTGCTCCGAGCTCGAAAAGGCAGGAGTGGAATATCAGGAAGTGATTTATGAAACAACTCCTCATGGCAAGGGCTTGTCTATCGGCTATGATGCCGAAGGCTGGCACGATCTGTCTGTTGAGTTCTTGAGAAAATATGGTTTTTAATTAAAAATTAAGCGCTATCTCGTTTTATTTCGAGATAGCGCTTTTGTTATTTTTGATTAAAATTTTTGTTGCGAATTATTATCTCTTATGGTGTCGAAATTCGGATGGAGATATTCCAATCACTTTTTTGAAAACAGAGGCAAAATAATTGCTATCGCTAAATCCGCACATGGTGCTTATTTTAGAAATTGGTAAATTAGAATATAGTAATAAACTGCTTGCTTTAGAAATTCGCATTTGATTTAGGTAGTCGTTAAAGCCAAAATTGGTTGATGTTTTAAAAAGTGTTGAGAAATATTCTTTGCTATATCCAAAATGTTTAGCAATTGAAGTTAAAGTAAGCGGTTGTTGGCAGTTATCTTTAATATATTGGGCGGCTTTTTGCATAGTAGGGTTAGAAAATGAAGTATTAATTTTTTGCGCTGATTGGCTTCTTGCCGTGATGGTGAGAAGTCTTATTAAATTAGCTCTGTTGTCATGTGAACTATATATATCGTTGCAACTGCAGTTTTGAGAAATGTTTTTAAAACATTCTAAAACGGCTTCTCTGTTAGATTCAGGAATATGAAAGTGATGGGTTTTAAATAGCGGTAAAAAAATATCCGGAATCATATTCTCGGTAGGGCAAAGCAAATACCTGGAATGCGTTTTGTCGTTAGGATGATCGGGAACATTCAAAGTTCTGTGAATTGTCATTGGTGGGATTAAAATAAGATCTCCGGGAAACATATCGAATATTTCATGATTAATCAAATGCCTACGGCTTCCGCTAAGCAAATAATAAATCTCGCAAGTATCGTGAAAATGGGTGTTTTGCATATTGAAAGAATCTGTGTGTGTATAAGAGAAAAAAGCAGGTTCAAAAACTCGACAGGAATTATTCATATAGAGCTCCGCAAATCTTAATATTTTAATGATATATAAAAGATATCATAAATAATTGCTCTTGTCAATAAATTATTAATGTTGTATAATTGTAATAAACAATAATTTAAAATTATTTGCAAAAGTCGTTTAGAAAGAGGCAGTAACAATGGAAACTATACAGTATGATAAAAGCTTATATGTTTTAGACAATCATTGCCATATATCTCTTCCTCAACTTATCGAGGAATCTTTCGAGGATTATACAGAGCTTTTTAAAAAACTTAAAATTAGCGAAGCGGGATTCCTTTCTTGCCCCTCTTCAGGTCATACAGAGACAGGTATGGACGTTTTGGAAAATATCAAGATTCTTTATTTAAAAGATCGTATTTCAATTCCAATCTATGCCTATGCAGGATTCACAGAGCATTGTGATTGCTCCGAAAAATATGAGCAATTTGCTAAACTCATGCTCGAAATGGGTTTTGATGGGTTTAAGTCTTTGGAAGAACATCCTCGTTGTCGCCAAAAATTAGGAAAAGGCTTGTCTCACCCTTCTTTTTCCGGTTTCTTTAAAGTTTTAGATGATACGAAATCTACAATACTTTGCCATGTTGGAGATCCAAGACCAAATTGGGATGAGGAAACTGCTTATGATGGCGCTAAGGCATTAGGAAGGGTTTATGGCGCTGCGTTTATGAAATTGGATGAGCTTTATGAAGAAACCGAAACTGTTATTTCGCGCTATCCTAACATTCGCTTTATTTTAGCGCATTTCTATTTCATCTCAGATAACTATGAGCGAGCATGTTCTCTTCTCGAAAACAATCCAAACGTATATTTTGATATCTGTCCCGGCGGAGAAATGTTTGCAAACTTCGGCAAAGATTTAAAAAAATGGAGAGAGTTTTTTATTCGATATCGAAAAAGAATTATAATGGGGAGCGATCATTATGCAAAAGGATATGGGCTTCCTCGCTATAATTTGGCAAGGAATTTTTTGGAGGGAACAAAACCTTTCAAATATCTTGGAGAATTAATAACTCCGATTAACTTGCCCAAAGACGTTTTATCTG
>JAZORV010000063.1:0-2400 GCA_045656785.1 Acutalibacteraceae bacterium
ACGCCGAGGTCAATGTTCATAATGTCATATCTCGGAATTACTTCTAAAACTTCAAATTCCGGAGTTTTATAACCTTTTTTCATAACATATGCTCCTTTCCTTTATTTAACGTAGGTCCAGTAATTATTTGCAACAAACTCAAGAAGCTCATAGGCTTGGTTACGAGTAACGCCATTTTCAACGTAATCCTTGATTGTTGCATAATCTTCGCTATCAGTTGGATAGGTTTTAAGAATTTCGGAAGCGGCCGACTTCGCAACGCTGACAACAGAGCTTGAACTATAACCGTTCGAAACACTTTCGTTTGCGTTCTTACCATTGTTGCTGTAATAAACCTTGCCATCAGCTACCATATAAACTCGAGCTGTAACTCTGGAACCGATTGCGCTAAGATTTCCTGCTATGCCTTCGAGGCTTGCATAGATTTCACCTTCGGGGATTTCAAGATTTTCACCGGTCATATTAGCAACCGCAAGGCCATATTCATCATTTTCAATCATTTCGTAGGTAAGCTCTCGACCCGCAAGCGTTTTGGTATACATCATAAGAACGCCAAATTCAGTAACGTTGCTTTCTTCAGGAAGATTCATTCCATCGAGAGTTGCCGCAAAACGAAGGTCTTGCTCTTCAGCGGTAATGGGCTCTTCAACACTACCCGTTTTGATAGCTGCTCCGACAACCTTTGCAACATTGGGAACTGAATCGAGCTTTTCTTTATTAACAATAGATATTGTTTTAAGAATATCGGTGCCGGTTTTGTTTGCCGCAGTAGCAGTAACTTTAAAATCAGCTTCTGCTTCTTTCAAAACATTAAATCTAACGGTAAACCAAGTTGAACCGCCATCATTCTTCTTTAAATTTGCAAGTCCAATAAATTTGATTGAACCGCTTGTTTCGGTATTGAAAGAGTCTTCAGCAGTATTTCCATAACTTGCGAATGCACTGGAAAGCGCGATTGAATCAACAGAAAAAGCTGAAGCATCATAAGATATAGTTCCCTCAATTCCACCAACTAAAGAATCAGCATCATTAAGCACGAGATCAAGGTCATAATATTCACCAACAGATGCCTGACTTTTTCCCGAAAGCATTAAAACGGGATCAACGGCAGAAACCGATACTGAAGAAAAAACGCAAACAAACAATACCAAAGAAAGGAAAACGGCTATTGATCTTTTTAATTTTCTCATATTCATTTTCTCCTAATTGCTAATTATTTAACTGTTATTTTCATAGCGTGACCCGTTCCGCTATCGTAAGCGGTGGACTCAACAACATACTGCGGAATAACAGTTGCTGTTCCGTCAGCCTCTGTGGCAAGCACTTCGCAATAATAATCATCGTGATAATGGCCACAGAAAATACCCTTAATAACGTCAGCATTTTGAGTTATAAGATTATAAACTTTCGTCGTAACGGCGTTTTTGTTAGTGCGAATTCCATCAAAGCCTTCATTTACACTAAAATCATAAACTACGGTATCATCGCTTGTATTGAGAGGTCTTATCTCGCTATACTTGGGATTATTAGTCATCAAAGGAACATGCTGGAAGATAAGAATTATATAACCATTCTTTCTTGCCTTTTCAATATCTGCGCTAAGCTTAGTATACTGCTCTTCAATATAGTAACTAAGGGCGTTATCCATCTGAATAACCATAACTTTATCCTTTATAACTCTTGAAGAATAGTAGATATCGTGGCGCCAATTCTCTTGAAGCGTGCTGTAACGCGATTCTAAAGAAGTGGTTTCTTCATACAAGCCTTGCATCCTCTGCATCATATCGTGATTTCCGAGAGTTATCATTGCGGAAGGATCAGCACCCCATAAGGTATTCTTGATCTCTTCAATACCGCCCCAAGTCTGGAAGCTCATATTATCTCCGGTTATAATGGTTTGATCGTAATATAAGTTCGCATATTCCATACACATCTTGGCTCTTGCAACGTGAACTCCGTTTTTACCCGCTGTATGTTTTTCGGAAGAGCTCAAAACAGTTGGATTAGCATCGGCATAATCTTGCTCGTTAAGTTCGTTAAAGTGAACGTCGGTAAGCTGAATTATCTCAGCAGGTTCTCCGCCCTTACCCGAGTCAAATACAGCCTCACGCATCTGAATATTTGAATTTCCTAATTCATAGATCCATGTTGTAAGGTCCTCGCTCGAACCAACGATGGTTTTCTTCTCCTGGGATAGGAAAGCCTCGCGCTCGCTTGCAACCTCATAGCCCAGAAGCTTTGATTTAATAACCCCGAGGTCATCGTTATCGATAGTGCCCGAGCGATCGATATCACTGCCAATAACGTAATCAGACATTCCGTTTCTTGCGGCATATACAAGGTCGGCGATATTTTGATTGCCGTCGTTGTTAGTGTCGTATCTGTTAACATAAACAGGCT
>JAZORV010000064.1:0-11258 GCA_045656785.1 Acutalibacteraceae bacterium
TTGCTCAAAAAATTAAGGAATTAAAGCGCGATAACAGCTTTTGCTTCTGCGTTTTGGCAGATAGCCATTGTTATCCCCCTAATAATGAATGGTGGCTAAGGCAAGAGCACACCTTCGAAAACGTTAACGCCTTAAACAAGAGCGCCCCCGTTGATGCTATCTTCCATCTTGGAGACCTTTTCTGGACGAATCATAGCGAGGAAGCGAAGGCTTTTTGGAGCGCAGAAAACACCGATAAATATTTCGATGTTTTTCTTGGTGAGCTAAGAAAAGCCAATAAATATTCCTTTTTCGTAGCAGGAAATCACGATAATTATAACTGCTCCGAGCCCAACCGCCAACTCTTTTTCGAAAAAATGATAGCCCCGAAAAGGGATATAATTTCAGGGATAAAAGAAAATGAGCTTTATTATTACGTTGATTTCCCCGAGGCAAAAATCCGCGCCATAATTCTGATGAGCAGCTTTAAAGAGGGGAAGCACTGCAACTACGGAATCTATCCCGAGCAGGTCGCCTGGCTTCGCGATGAGGCGCTTCTCGCGCCCGAAGGCTACGGCATTATGCTCTTTTCCCATATCTATCCCGAAAACGATGAAATCGGCTCCATTCAGGACAACACGGAGGATTTTTCTCGCTTTTTATGGGCTTTTAAAAATCGCGAAAAAAATGAAAGCGAGCTTTTCCCTGCAGATTTCAGAAATATTAAAACCGATGCCGAAATTCTCGCCCTCTTTGTTGGGCATGGCCACGTTGACTGGATAGCAAAGCCCTCTTATCTGCCTTTTTATACCATCGAAACGGGCGCAAACCACGTACACGTTCCCTCTCGTTCTAACTGGAGAATGCCCGAGGATTGCACCGTTGCCGAGCGCGAATACGGAACGGTTTCGGAAGACCTTTTCGACGTTGTTTTATGGAATCCCGATACCCGAAGCCTCGATATCATCCGCTTCGGCGCGGGAGAGGACAGAAAAATAAATTTATAATCCAAGGAGATAAGAAATGCTTAAAAGATGTGCATCCCTTTTTCTCGCGTTATTATTAATTTTTGCCCTATTCCCCGTTTCCTCTTTTGCCACGGGTTTTTCCTCCGAAGCAAAGGAGGAAAACGGCTTTTGGTATGAAGTTGAGGGCGGTGAAGCAACCCTTCTCGGCTCTGCGGCTGAGGGCAAGCTCGTTATCCCCGAAGAGCTTGGCGGATATCCCGTAACCAATATCGGCTCTTCCGCTTATTATTGCAATTATGATATAACCGAGCTCTACGTTCCCGATACCTGCAAAAGGATCTCGGGCGATGCTTTTTTGAACTGCACCTCTCTTTCAAAAATCCGACTGCCCGAATATATCGAGCTTAGCTGGCAGGTGTTTACAAACACTGCATTTTATAATAATAAGGATAACTGGGAAAACGGGCTTTTATATCTCGATAAGCACCTTCTTCATGCAAAAAAGAGCCTTGAGGGCAAGGTTGCGATAAAGCCCGGCACACTCACCATCGCCCGTTGCTGTTTCGAGCAATGCGGTAAGATAACCGAGGTTGAATTCCCCGATTCGCTTCTTTTCCTCGGCGAAATGAATTTTCTTAATTGCAATTCCTTGGAAAAGCTCGAGCTTCCCCCAAGAATCAAGCGCCTCGGTATGCACACCTTCACAGGTTGCCTCTTCGAGGAAATTTATATCCACGAAAATATTGAATACCTCGATTCCGAGGCTTTCGCTGATTGCGCTAACGTAATTTCCATCAAGGTTTCTCCCGATAATAAGATTTACGAATCTGAGAATAACTGTGTTATAAGAAAAGAGGATAGCTTGCTCCTTCTCGGCTGTAAGCAGAGCGTTATTCCCGAGGGCATATCCGCCGTCGGGCCTCGCGCCTTCAGCGGAACCGCCTCTCCGGAAGAGGTGGTTATCCCCGATAGCGCAAAATCTATCGGAGACTATGCCTTTTTTGAATGTGATACCCTCGAAAAAATAACCCTTTCCAAAAACCTCGATACCATCGGGAGGTACGCATTTGCTTGTTGCGATGGCTTTGATTGCGTTTCCTTCCCCGAAACCATCAAAAAATTTGAAAATTCAGCCTTTTGGAAATGCACAAGGCTTAAAAATATTGAATTCCCGAGAAACGTCGGGGAGCTTTATTTCGGGTTGCACTCCTTTTCGGAATGCACCGCTTTAGAGGAAATATTTATTCCTCGCTTCAGTGAATTTGCTTCCCCCTTCGTCGGTTGCACAAGCCTTAAAAAATTAGAGTTTTTCGGCGAAAGCACCTTCTTTTCATCCGAATTTTCGGACAGCCCATTAGAAGAAATTGTTATCGCAGAGGGCTCGAAGGTCATTAAATGGAATAACATTCCAAACGCAGAGAACATAAAGAAAATAACCCTTCCCTCCTCGCTTGAGGTTATAGAAGCCTTTGCATTTGAAAACTGCGTTCAGCTCGAGGAAATAACCCTCCCCGCAGCCTTAAAGGAGATTGGGGTCAGTCCGTTTTATAACTGCCCTAAGCTCGCAAAAATTGAGTTGCTTTCCGATAGCGTTGACGTTGCTTATTCCGACTCCCTCAACGGCACAGCCTATATCGAAAACGAGGAAAATTGGGAGGATGGCGTGCTTTATCTCGGAAATATTCTCATAAAAGCCAAGGATGAAATTTCGGGGACCCTCAATATAAAGGAGGGAACAAGGCTTTTAAGCTTCGGCGCGCTCAATTCCAAGTTTTTCCTTACGGGGCTAACCTTCCCCAAAAGCCTCGAAATAATTAGCGATGAGGCTGTTCGCGGATGCTCCGCGCTTATAGAGGTAGACGTTCCCTCTTCAATTAAGAAGATCGGGGAAAACGCCTTTAATGAGACCAACAACACCAGATATACCTGCTATGCAGGCTCGGCGGGCTTTGATTATTTTATGAAAGCCTACAATATCTATAATGATAATATAACCTACGTTTGCGACCATAAGCAAAAGGAACTGCTTTGCTATCAAGCGCCTACCTGCACAATGGAGGGCAACACAGGTTTTTACCGATGCAATATCTGCTTTAAGGATTTAACCGAAGCTAAAAATACTCCGCCTACGGGCAAGCATATTAAAAAGGCTAACAAAATCCTTAAGGCAACCCCAAAAAAGAACGGATATATTTCCTATTCCTGCCAAAGCTGTCCTTTCTTTTCTGAAAATAAGACTATATATAGCCCCAAAACCATCAAGCTTTCGGCTTCGAAATATGAATATTCGGGAAAGCAGAGAAAGCCAACGGTTAAGGTTTATGATTCTAAGGCTAAGCTTATCGAGGCTTCAAACTACGATATAAAATATGCCTCGGGAAGAAAATCTATCGGTAAATATAAGGTAACGGTTAAATTCAAGGGCTCGAAATATTCGGGAGAAATAAGCGCCTATTTTGAAATAACACCCCCGAAAACAAGCATAAAATCAACAAAGGCGCTCAGCCGCGGCTTCAAGGTCAGTTGGGCGAAGAAGAGCAAAAACGTTTCGGGCTATGAAATATCTTACAGCACTTCTTCGAAATTCTCGAGCGCTAAAAAGGTATCCCTTTCTTATAAAACCTCTTCGAAAACCATTAAGAGCCTAAAATCGAAGAAAAAATATTATATCAGAGTCCGTTCCTATAAAACGGTTTCGGGCAAGAAAATTTATTCCGCATATTCATCCGTTAAATCCATAAAAACGAAATAAATTGCGCCAAAAGGAGAAAAGCATGAGATCAAAGCTTAAAAACGTGAAAATTGAATATTTGGCTTCGCCAATCGGGTTAGATGCTTCTCATCCGCATTTTTCCTGGGAATTTGAAACCGACCGCAAGGCGGTTTACCAAACAGAATACCGAATAGTCGTAAAAGGATTTATTGATGAGCTTGTTTGGGATAGCGGAATTGTGAAATCGGATAAAACCTTCGGCATCCGTCTGGGTGGCGAGGGTCTGCGCCCCGATACGGCTTACCGCGCCGAAATATATTCTCTGCTTTCCGGCGAGGCGCTTTATGCTACCGCCGAATTCAGAACGGGGCTTATGGGGGAAGCCTTTAAATGCGCTCGGTGGATTTGCGCCGAAAAAGAAGCGCATTCTCCCCTTTTCAGAAAGACCTTTTTCAATGAAAAAAGAATAGCTTATGCCACGCTTTACGTCGCCGCGAGGGGCTTTTACGAGCCATATATCAACGGCGCGGTGATAGATGAAATGAGAATTTTGCGCCCCGCGATGGGAAGCCATATTTCCTTTCCCTATGAATGCTATTGCGATGCTTATGACGTTACCGACCGCATCTCTTCCGATAATAATACAATCGGAATTTGGCTCGGCGAGGGCTATAAGAGAGGGAATTTCAATAAATATGGTTGGCTTTATGAAGGGGATGAAAGGCTTTGGTGCGCCCTTTCTATTCAGTATCAGGATGGGGACAGCCTCGTTATCGGCTCTGATGAAAGCTGGCTTTGGCATAATAGCCCCATAATAGAAAACTCGATATATCATGGCGAAACCTATGATAAAAAGCTCGAAATCAAGGATTGGAGCAACCCATATCTCGATACCTCGGATTGGAAAAACGCGGTGTTTTCCCCCATCGAAGAATGGCTGAAAAACGTTCCTACAGTTCCCATTATCCGCAAAGAGGTTCGCCCATGCGAGGTCTTCAAGACCTGCGAGGATGAGGTTACCATCTGCGATTTCGGTATTAACGGCGCAGGCTTTGTCAGAATAAAGGTTATGGGCGAGCCGGGAACAAAGGTTATTATTGAGCATGCCGAAAACATAACCGAATCGGGCGAGCTTAATTTCTACACCAACCGCGACGCAAAAGCAACCGACGTTTATATCCTCAAGGGCTATGAAATCGAAATTTACGAGCCTCGGTTTACCTACCATTGCTTCCGTTATGCAAGAATCAGGATGGATGGCGTTGCTCAGCTGATTTCGGCAAGCAAGGTTACCATCGGCGCAGATTTCCAAGAAACGGGCTATTTCAAGACCGAAAACGCCATGCTTCAAAGGATTTATAATAATGCATATCGCTCGGCGAGAACGAATCTGCTCTCCTATCCTTCTGATTGCGCCTCCCGTGATGAGAGAACCCCATGCCTTATGGATAACCAGACCTTTGAAGAATTTGCGATGCAGATTTTCGATATGCATTCCTTCTATGTAAATTGGCTTCGCAACTGCAAAAAGCATGGCGATATAAACGGAAGACATCCCATGTGGAATGGAGAAATCATCAAGCTTTCCGAAAGGCTATATCATTATTATGGCGATTATGATATCTTGGAAGAAATGTATCCCATAATGCAAAACAGCATCGAAGAAAGCATAGATACTTATGAAAAAACGGGCTTCGACCACATCTTTGGAGATTGGTGCGCCCCGAATGATGAAAATTTGCATAATGATTATCGGCTCTGCTTCGCCAGCCCTCCCGAAACGGGGCTTTGCCATCTTTTCGATCAGCTTCGGTTTATGGCGGAGCTTTCGGGCGCCTTTGGAAATTATGAGGAAGCGGAGCGCTATGAAAAGCTTCAGGAATATTATAGGGAAGAATTCTATTCTCGCTTCTTCAACGAAGAAAAGGGCGTTTTCTCGGGTGGCAAACAAACCCCGAATATTTTAGCCTTAGCCTTAGGCGTTGTTCGGGAAGAGGATAGAAGCCGAGTATACGAGGGGCTTCTTTCCCATATCGAAAATGAGGACAACTGCCATCTCGATACGGGCATCGCGGGAACGCAGTATCTTATGAGCGCGCTCTTTTCTGATGAAAGAGGAAGAAGCCTAATTGCCAAAATCCTCAATCAAACCGATTACCCCTCCTTTGGTCAGCAGGTTTTGGAATATGATGCAACCTGCCTTTTGGAGCAGTGGCTCGGGCTTGAAGGAATGATGTCCTGTAATCATCCGATGTTTGGCGGAATTTTCGCCGATTATTATAAGCGCATAGCGGGAATAACCAGCCTTAAAACAAGCTTTAAGGAAATTCGTATTGCGCCGAAGCTTCTTGAAGGCATGCGAGAGGTTACCTGCAAATATAAAAGCATCCGCGGAGAGATTGCGGTTTATATCAAAAACTTTAACGACGGCTACCATTTCGACGTCGTTATCCCCCCCAATTGCCGCGCAAGGGTTATCCTCCCCGATGGAAAAACCCTGGAGCTTGAAAATGGAAAATATATGTTCTAGATTTTAGATTCTAGATGCTAGATGCTAGATTCGCTCGAACTAAACTTTGTAGCGAAAACTCGGCTAATAGAGCCCTTGCCTCCCCTTGCGAGGTTATTCCCCTGTTAGGGGAAATGTCGCGTAAGCGACAAAAGGGTGCCGGCCGCGGAGCGGAGGTGTCGAAAATCGAAGATTTTTGACGGAGGGGTAGTCTATAAAACACAAACATTATTACAGCTTCGCCTCGCGGCGAAGAACAGAACTACCCCTCAGTCTTTTTTGCCCTTTTAGGGCAAAAAATCCAGCTCCCCTCGCAAGGGGAGCCGAGGATCTGTGCTTCGCTTCGGTTTATCGTTTCCCGGCTGAATTTTGTTATTTGAAAGGTGATAAAAAATGAAGAAAATCAAAAGCATATCCTTAATCCTGGCGGTTGTATTCGCCATTTCGTTATTTAGCGGCTGCAAAGAGGAAAATCCTTTGAAAGAAAAGGAGAAAACCTCCTCAAAAACCGCTTCAAAGGCGCAAGAGCTTATTATTCCGCTTGATATTTCGCTCGATAGAAGCAACGCGATTGCATTTGCGGGGCTTATCGCCAAAAATAACGCAGGCGAAACCGAAGGCACTTATTACATAAACTATCGCGATTCCTCCGATGAGATAATCAAGCTTCTCGAAAAGAAAGAAGCGGACGTAGGCGTTATCCCGAAAACCGAAGCGCTCGAGCTTTTATCGGCCAACGAGATGATGAGAATTGTTGCGGTTAATAACGCGCCTCAGCTTTTCGCAAAGTCAGAAAAGCCCATTTTGAGCGCTGAGGATTTTAAAAAAGCGAGCGTATTGCTTATCAGCGCAGACGAGGTTACAAAAAACGCGGTTGAAAACGCGCTCCCGAAATCAGCCAGTCTTACGATTTCAACCGGTAACGAGGATGATAGAGTGCTTTTTGCCTCGGGGCTTTATGACGTCGTTTTGGGAGATTTAAACAGCATAGACGGCTTTGAAAACGAAGAAAAATCGGAGATTTCAAACGTTTCTTCCATTTTCGAGGGTCTTTCCTCCTTTGCTCTTGTTGCAGATTACGAGACCTTCCTTGGAAATAAAAAGGGCTTTGAGCGCCTTGAAAAAGAGCTTTCGGCTTCAGCTTCAACTATATCCGCGCAGGAATTGATTGACCTCTACCTTGCCCCAACCCAAGAAAAAGCAGAATTTTTAGCAAACAACTTAAAGTTCCAAATAGAATTCTTAAACGAAACCGATCCCCTCTTTACAGGGAATGAAGCCGAAACGCAGTAAGTCACCTTAAGCAAACAAGAATAATCCGAATCTGCCTAAAATTATGCCAATTATTAGGTCGAAGAATTTTAAAGATGCGGATTTTTGGGTTTGCAAGGCAAAAACGCAGTCAATCCTTTGTGGATTGACGAGTATTTTAACAAAGCAAACGCGTAAATCTGCTCTTTAAAATCAGGTTCGGATTATCCGCGTTTGCTTTATATTACCTATTGCAAAGCTCGGCAAAATATGATAAAATATCCTTATGCGAATAATTAATTATTAACTCTCGGAGATGCTATGAGAACTTTCTTTGAAAAGGTAATGCCGAGATATTCAAGAATCCCTCTTTTGATGGTGCTTATCATCAATATTCTTGTTTATTATTTCTCGCGCCTTATAAATATAAATTTGGAACATCACTCCCTTGAAATATGGATAGATCGGGAGCTTCCCTTTCTGCCCGAATTCATAGTAATCTACGTTCTGGCATACGTGCAATGGATCGTAGGCTACATTGTGATATCAAGAGAGAGCAGAAAAAGCTGTTATAAATATATGTCTGCAGAGATTGTTGCGAAGCTCATCTGCTGTGTTTTTTATATCTTTTATCCAACCGCGATTGCGCGCCCTGAAATCACAGACGGCGGTATCTTTAATTGGATGACCTCTCTTATCTTCGCATTCGACCCTGCAAACAACCTCTTTCCCTCGGTGCATTGCCTTGCAAGCTACTTATGCTTCAGAGGGGCTATATCTGCAAAAAAGGTCGGGCTTTCTTACAAAATCGTAAACCTCGTTTTTGCGATACTTGTATTTTTATCAACGGTTTTTGTAAAACAGCATTTCTTTGTTGATATCTTCGGCGGCATTATTGTGGTCGAAGTCGGTATCCTTTTAGTTCGTTTATTTAAAATTGATAGAATTTTTATAAAAATCAACCAAACCGCTTCAAAAATAAGGGGAGGAAATTATTATGAATAAAAACGCTCCTCCCGCTAAGAAAAGCGGAAGGTCAAAAGCTATATGGTCGCTGCTTTTCGTGGTGATCGCAGGAATGAGCATTTGGGCAGTCAGCTCGATGACGGAGAAATTTTCCTTCGCTCAGCTTCTTGAACGTCTGGGCGAAATGAATCCAATATATATAATCGGTGCCATTCTTTCAATGCTCGGATTTATAATCTTCGAAGCTCTGGCGCTTCTCTGCTTGCTAAAAGCCCTCGGATTTGCGGTAGGCCTTAGAAAGGGCTTCGTTTATTCGGCGGCGGATATTTATTTTTCCGCCATAACCCCTTCTGCTACAGGTGGCCAGCCCGCAAGCGCCCTCTTTATGATGAAGGATGGTATTTCGGGCGCCGATGCAACCCTTTCCCTGGTTGCAAACCTCATCGCTTATACGGGCTCGATAGTGCTTGTCGGCGTGCTTGCACTAATCATAAGCCCCGAGGCGCTACTCCTTTTCTCAACGCCCTCGAAAATCCTTATAATTATAGGATTTATATTTCAGTTTATTCTGCTTTTCCTCTTTATAATGCTTTTGAAAAGAGGAGAGCTGCTTTATAAAATGGGCGCGTTTTGCATAAGGCTTCTTAAAAAGCTTAAGCTTATAAGAAAAACCGAAAAGAAGCTCAAAAAATTGGAAAGCGCGGTTGATGAATACAGTCATCACGCAGTCGCCCTTTCAGGCAAGGGCAAATCGATTCTTCTTTGCTTCTTATTTAATTTTCTTCAAAGGCTTTCGGTTATTTTCGTAACCTTGTTTATCTATCTCGGCTCGGGCGGAAGCTTTTCTCAGCTCGGCGAGATTTTCGCTCTCCAGAGCGCAACGGTGATAGGCGCGTATTGTATCCCCATTCCGGGTGCCATGGGCGTTACGGATTATCTGATGCTCGATGGCTTCGGCGCCATAATGGAGGAAGAAGCGGCGGTTTGCTTAGAGCTTGTCAGCCGATCGATTTCGTTTTATAGCTGCATAATCATTTGCGGCCTTGCAGTTTTGATAAAATACATCAGTTTGAGGAGAAAGAAAAAATGATAGGATTTTATGATTATACGGTTCTCTTAACCTATATTTCGCTTTTAAGCGCAGGAACAGGCATCGTTGTTTCCCTTTCCGGCGGCGGCCATCCTTATATTGGAATGTTCTTCCTGCTTATCTGTGGACTTTGCGATGCCTTTGACGGAAAGGTTGCAAGAACCAAGAAGGATCGCTCAGAGCTTGAAAATAAATTTGGAATCCAGATAGATTCCCTTTCTGATATCGTTGCATTCGGCGTTCTTCCCGCCTGCATCGGCGCGGCTATGCTTCGTCATTCAAGCTTTTTCGGCAATATTCAGGAAAAATACGAGCATCTTTGGTATGTTGACCTCGGAAAATATCTCCTTTTTGCTGTTCTTATTCTCTATATCCTCGCTGCTATGATAAGGCTCGCTTATTTCAACGTAACCGAAGAGGAAAGACAGAAAACAGAAAAGGGAGCAAGAAAATATTACACAGGTCTTCCCGTAACCTCCGCCGCCCTTATTTTCCCCTCTGTTTTGCTCCTTCAGTATATCACTCAGGCTGATATCACCCCCGTTTATTTCGTAACGGTTATCTTCACGGGCCTTGCCTTTCTTCTTAAATTCCAGATGAGAAAGCCGGGCTTCCGCGGAATTATGATTATGATAGGCATCGGTGCGCTTGAATTTGCGCTGATAATCCTCCTAATTCTTGTTAAAAAAGGGATCATCTGATATGAAAAAGGGCGCTTTAGGTTTTTTATACGAAACTGCCTCGGGCAGAATATTGCTTAAGGTTCTGGCCTCAAGGAGCTTGTCAAAGTTCTTTGGGGCTTTGCTCTCGTCCCCCGTTTCAAAGCCCCTTAACAAGGGCTTTGTTAAGAATAATGATATAAAGCTTGAGGACTTTAATTATCAGGAATGGCGCTGTTTTAACGATTGCTTTGCCAGAAAAATAAAACCCGAGCTTCGCCCCTTCCCGAAAGACCCCGAAATTCTTCCCTCTCCTTGCGATGGGCTCGTTTCGGCTTATAAAATTGAAAAAAGCTCTGTTTTCCCAATAAAGCAAAGCGAATATACCATCCCCTCTCTTTTAGAAAACGAGGAGCTTGCGAAAAAATATGAGGACGGGATCTGCCTCGTTATCCGCCTTTGCGTTCATAATTATCACCGCTATTCCTATCTCGATAACGGATGCAAAGGGGAAAACATTTTTCTTGAGGGCAAGCTGCACACAGTTCGCCCAATCGCGCTTGAGAATCGCCCTGTTTTCATAGAAAACTGCAGAGAATATACAATTCTCTCAACCGAAAACTTTGGCGAGGTTGCCCAAATTGAGGTTGGCGCGATGCTTGTTGGCAAGATTCAGAATCATCATTCCTCCCATACGTTTAAAAGAGGGGAAGAAAAAGGCACCTTCCTTTATGGCGGCTCAACGATTGTGTTGCTTTTTGAAAAAGATAAGGTTGAAATAAAGGAAGAATTTTTTCAAAATACCGCTCAGGGCATCGAAACTCCCATAAAAATGGGCGAGGCATTAGGCAAAAGCCTCAATGCCATAAAGCTTTAAATCTGCAGTCCTCCAGGAGAGCAATAACGTAAGCTTTTTAAATTAAATAAGCAAACACGAATAATCCGAATCTGCCTAAAATGGCATAATTTCAGCGCTTTTCGGCTTGTCATCATCAGTAATGCAAAAAGCATTACCGACTCTTTCGCACCGAAAATCACAAGAAATTATGCTCATTATTAGGTCGAAGAATTTTAAAGATGCGGATTTTTGGGTTTGCAAGGCAAAAACGCAGTCAATCCTTTG
>JAZORV010000065.1:0-9948 GCA_045656785.1 Acutalibacteraceae bacterium
ATATTGAGAGCTTTATTTTCGCATTTAGGGCATCGTTTAGTACCCGGCAAAACCCTTCCGCATTTTGGGCACACGCTCTCGTTTTCTTTGCTTTCAATCTTATGCTCAAAATCTCCATCTATCAGCAACTGAATCCCGCGAGCAATATAAGCAAAACGAGAAAGACGACTCATGCTATATCTTATAAGAAGCTCTTCTGAACCGGAAATTATCGCAATAATTGCACCACCATTTATCATATTTGAGTTTTTAATGGAGGAACAATCTTTTAAAGGGACAAATCGTGAACCACGTTCAGAAAAAATAAACAAAAAGCTTTTTGTTGCGCCAAAATAACAATTATCTGAATAATTACCATCGAGATCAATATCACTCAAAGCACAATAAACAGGCTCTTCTTTTGTTATTGAAAGCAATTCATCGAGCTTATTTTGCGGTAATTTAATATTTAGATTCAATAGCTTCACCTCGAATCATAATAAACTTAAATATATAGGTCAATTTTCTTGATTTCTTTTTTAGATAATGAATTTAAGTTTTCAATCTCATATCTGTTTTCATCAATATCTTTAACGATTACCCTATAAGAGTCAATTTTTGAAACGCTTCCCGATCCCATAGACATTGTAAATTTACAAGGCCCTTTATCAGTCAGAACGCTCCAATAAGAATATCCATATTCCTCTTTAATGCTAAGAATTTTATTGATTTTAGGCATAAAATATCTGATATTCAGCTGTTTTTCGATAATATCAGCAATATCTTTGCTAAAATCTGAAAGAGATTTTATAATGCCGATTTCGTGCGCTTTATCGTTAGGCTCTCTAACAGAAATATATTCGTTAGGTTGAGAGAAAGGGAAAGTTCTGTAAAAATTAACTCTCTCATATTCCTTTTCTCCGAGTTTTAAGGAAACGAAGCCTCCCTGAGTCTCAGAAAAACGGGCGTTTTCTTCGTTCAAATAATTCAAGCTGAGAAGCGAATTCAGTTTTTCTTTTTCAAGTTCTAAAATATTATCATTATTATCCAATGAAGATTCCTCCTTATTCCGAAATACCCCTCATTGCAAGAGCTTTTGACTGTATTTGAAGGAGCTTATAATAGGTTCCTTTTTTCTTAAATAACTCTTCATGAGTTCCCTGCTCGATAATTTCACCATTCTCAAACACAACAAGAGAATCGGCATCACGAAGCGTTGACAAACGATGAGCAATGGAAAGGGTTGTCCTCCCCTTTATAAGCTTTTTTAAAGCAGCTTGAATGTTTCTTTCGGTTTCAGTATCAACAGCAGCAGTCGCCTCATCCAATATCAAAATCTTTGGATTAGCAAGAACTGCTCTTGCAATAGAAATTCTCTGCCTTTCACCGCCCGAAAGAGATCTTCCGCCCGAACCGACAACTGTATCGTATCCATCGGGTAGTTTACAAATGAAATCATGCGCACTCGCTGAAATTGCGGCATTAATAACCGCTTCTCTATCTGCATTGGGGTCGGCATAGGCAATATTGTCGAAAATCGTTCCTTTAAAAATATAAGTCTCTTGGCTTACCATTGCAATGTTTTTTCTTATATCTGAAAAAGAAAGATCTCTGATATTCATTCCGCTAAGGTAAATATTGCCCTCTTTAGGATCATAAAGGCGACTTATAAGATTAACGAGAGTTGATTTCCCAGCGCCCGATTTTCCGACAATTCCAAGCATTTTTCCCGAAGGAACGTGAAGCGATATGTTTTTAAGGACATCCTTATTTTCCTCATAAGAAAACGTTAGGTTATCAATAGTTATCTCGCCATCAATTTGGGGCGATTTGATTGGATTAGGATTTTCAAAAACTTCAGGCTTGGCATCCATTATTTCAAAAATTCGTTGGGCAGAATTCATCGAAGAAGACCACCATCTAAAAATATAAGAAAAAAAATCAATCGGGCCTGCAAGAAGAGTTACGTAACCGACAAAGGTTATAAGCGTGCCGTAAGTCATCTCCATTCCAAATATTTTAAGAACAAAGAACGCACCTAATCCCCATACAAAAATTACAGAAAGGTTTTTCGCAACAAAATACAAAAGGTTGTATTTTGTATAAAATCCTACCTGATCTAAGTTTGTTGAATAAACATTATTATTAACCTTATCAAAACGAAGACTCTCTTCATCTTGCTTTCCAAACGCTTTAACAACTCTTGCGCCAACAAGATTATCGTTTATTCTTGCCCTCATATTTCTCGTTGTTTGATGCTGTCGGCTATTATAATGCCACATAATCGGGTCGAGCTTAATGCTGATAATCAGCAAAATAGGAAGGACAATAACAGCTACCAAAGCCAGCATCCAGTTGCTGTTAAACATAGCGATACACGAAAAAACGATCGTTAAAAGATTCGGAAGAATATAAGGAAGACCATCAATGAAAATATCTGAAATACTGTTGGCATCCTCAACGATTCTTGTCATAAGTCCACCGGTTTGCTTGTTAGTGAAGAAAGAAACCGAAAGAGTTTGAATAGATTTAAAAACGTCGTTTTTTACCTTGCATATTACTTTTGGAACAATAAAAGCAACCAAAAAGCCTTGAAAAACACCAAATAACTGCTGAAGAATTTTAGCTAAAGCCATTGTTATAGCTAAAATCAATAATAAAACAGCGGGATTATCAAGGCTTATGAACGGAATTGCGTTTGGATCTTTCGATAAAACTCCGTCATAGAGCATTGAGCCGTTAAGATAAGGCCAAACCGAATTAAACAAAGCCCCTAAAATGCAAAGCAAAGAAATGAGAAGCAACTGAAATTTGTAATCATAAAAATAAGAAAACATTCTCATGAAAACGGAACGCTTATCCATACATTTAGGACAAATTTTTCTGTGCCTATCAGGATATGGAGTTCCGCATTTTGGGCAAAAAATTTCCCTTTCGTCGTTCTCAAGCTTTTTATCATCGATTACTTCGCCATTATTTAAGCTTTTAATAATTTCGCAGAGCTTTCTTATTTTCCCATTATAACCATTAGTAAAACAAACAACAGGCTTAATCCCCTCTGAAATCTCAATGCTGAGCATTCCACCAACAACAAACTTATCAACAGAACTGCTCTTTATATCTTTAACGTCAATCTTCTCCCACGAAAAAGATGATAAATCCCATTTTTCAACACGGACATCAGAGCCTCTTTCTAAAACAGATGTTATATGATTTGATTTACCAATCAGCAAAGCATCGCTAAACAAAACTAAAAGATGCTTTCTGAAATTGCAATCAGTGTCCATATCCGAAGGAACGACAAGCAAAATATTTTTTTCATTATATTCAGTTGGCAGAGCATCCAATATATTTTTCGAAACTTTATTTTTATCTTGCATAATTACTCCTATGCTTAAATACTGTCGCTATCAACAATTAAATTCTGAATAGCTTTAAATTGATATTCTCCGTTTTTGAGAATTTTAGGATTCTTAAGAACTTTTTCTGCTCCTGAAAGCGGGCTTCTTGAGGGATCGTCAATAAACTCAACGGAAACATCAAGATATTCCTGAAGCATTTTATCCATTCCGTAAAGCCTTGCTCCTCCGCCGATAAGCTTAATGCCATCACGAGAAATATCCGAAACTATATCCGGAGCTGTTTTTTCGAGAACCGTTTGACATGCCTTGCAAATCATTTGAAGATGATCGTATATAGCGTCATAAACCTCATAAGAAGAGATTTTAAAGACTTCGGGAAGTCCGGAAAAAATATTTCTGCCTTTTCCCGAAATAGTTACGTCGAACTCTCTTTTTATAGCGCTGCCGATAGTTTTCTTAATGTTTTCAGCGGTTTGAGAGCCAATTAAAATATTTTTCTCTCGACGAACGTATTTTTCGATGTCATCGTCAAAATCAATAGAGCCGATTCTAAGAGATTCTTGATGTGAGATTCCGCCCATAGACATTGTAGAAATATTCGTTATTCCGCCCCCGATATCAACTACCATTCCGCCCCTTGGTTTATCAATATCCATACAAAGGCCCACTGCTGCGGCAACCGTAGTGTCAATTGTGCTTATCTTTCTGCATCCTGCCGCCGCAACAGCATTTGCCAAAGAATGGTGTTGAACGGTCGTTACCCCACTCGGAACAATAACAATAACACGAGGCTTAAATACTTTATTTCCAAATGCCTTTTTTATAAAATGAACTATCATTTCTTCTGCTATATCATAATCGGAAATAACACCTCGTTCAACCGGAAAAACAGTAGTTATGCTATCAGGAGTTCTACCGAGCATTTCCTTGGCTTCAGCGCCAAAAGCAATAGGTTCGTAAGTATCAGAATCAACTGCAACCGCCGAAGGCTCTTCTAAAACGATTTTCCCACCTGAATATAAAACTGTTTTATATGTACCTGCATCCATAACGATATCAATTGCCATATAAAAACTCCTTTGATAATTTGTTAATTTCAATATAGAAAAGCTGATTTAAAAATTAAATTATTTAGTACTAACACATGCCATGAGACAAAAAACACGCTTTGCTCCGCCTTTTTTGAGCGTTTTTGCAGCTTCGTTGATACTGGCGCCGGTAGTGCAAATATCATCAATGAGCAAAATTGTTTTATCTTTAACAGAAACATTATCGACAATAGAATAAATGTTTTTAACATTTTGCATTCTCATAGTTGCGCTAAGTGTATGTTGAGGAAGCTTGTCCCTTGCCTGATAAAGAGCAGGTAAATATTCTACACCTATCTTTTCAGAAAGCTTTTCACTTAAAAGCTCGGTATGGTCGAAACCTTTAACGTTTCTATCCTTTTTTAGCATAGGAACCGAGCATATAAAATCAAAAAATATATTAGAATACACCAAATCAAACACGCGCTCCATGTCATGAGCAATAATATCTGATAACTCTGCCCTCTTCTTTAACTTATAATTCAATATAAGCGCTTCGCTACCTAATGCATAGTAATAAGGGGCGGCATAGCCATCTATATAGGATTTGACTCTTGGGGATAGTTTCACGTTGGATAGTTTAGACCAACTGTTATTCAGAACGTTAGGCACTCTTTTTAAAGTCAATTCGCATTCAGCGCAATAATCCGATAAAATAGGTATAACTTTATTGCAAACAGCGCATCTTCTTCCGAAAAAACAATCAGATAATAAGCGTTCAAGCTTTTTAAATTTTTTCATTACAAACCAAAAAATCCTTCAATCCGGTATATCGCAAAGTTTTACGATTATTTTCAATCATTTTAGAAATAATCCCTCTATTTCCAACAATTATCAAATTTTTTTTAGCTCTCGTAACAGCAGTGTAAAGCAAATTTCGGTAGCAAAGCTTTTCGGGAGTATCAAGCAAAGGTATTATAACGCAATCAAACTCGCTTCCCTGACTTTTATGAACCGTTATAGCATAGGAAAGTTCAAGCTGACTAACGTCTTCGATGTTATAAACAGCAGTTTTATCATCAAATTTTACAGTTATCTTGCCGGATATCTTATTAATATCTATTAATTTTCCGATATCTCCGTTAAAAACACCGATTCCACTTTCGCCGTCATCTTTAATCCATTCGATATCATAATTGTTTTTAATTTGCATTATTTTATCGCCAACACGAAGAGTATATCCTTTAAAACGTATCTCATCTTTTTCCTCAGAGGGAGGATTTAAAGCTTTTTGCAGCATATTGTTGAGAAGAATTGTGCCTAAGGACATTTTTTTAGAAGGACATAGAATTTGTATATCCTCACATGGATCATAGCCATAAGCTTTAGGAAGCCTCTGCGTGTATAATCCCAAAAGGTACTCAGAAGCAGATTTCGATCCGAGGATATCTATCATAAACATGTCTTTGTCTCTTATGTCAAGCTCAGGAGATTTTCCGTTCACAATTTTATGAGCATTAGTAACAATCAAGCTTGACATTGCTTGTCGAAAAACCTCATTGAGTTCTACAACAGGAACGATATCGGACGCAATAATATCACTCAAAACGTTTCCGGCCCCAACGCTTGGCAGCTGATCTGAATCACCAACCATAATAATTCTGCAACTCAATGGCAAAGCTCTTAGCAATGCTTCAAAAAGCAAAGAATCCACCATCGACATTTCATCAATTATTATTGCATCGCAGGTCAATGGGTCGTGCTCGTTTCTCGAGAATACTTGTTTATCGTTTTCATCCCATTCAACCTCTAAAAGCCTATGAATCGTTTTTGCTTCCTTCCCTGTAACCTCGCTCATTCTCTTGGCAGCTCTGCCCGTCGGAGCTGCAAGGCAAACATCGAAGCCTGATTCTTCTAAAATACTGATTATTGCTTTTAAGGTTGTAGTTTTTCCGGTACCCGGGCCACCTGTTAGAACAAGAAGTCCTTTTTGTAAAGCCATATTGATTGCTTTAACTTGGTTTTCCTGATAGGTTATTCCAAATTTCTTCTCAAGATTCTTAATAACGTTTCCCGATGCTCTTAATGGCACAGGAGTTAAGGTCATCATAATCCTGATTTTTTCTGCTATGTAATTTTCAGCAGTATAAAATTTCGTTAAGAAAACATATTCTTTTTCGTTTATAACAGCCCTTTTTAGCTTAACCTCTCTCAATAACTCATCATAAATAACGTAAATCTTTGATTCATCGCATCCTAAAAGTTGAACACTTAGGTCGATAAGCTTTTCTAAAGGAATGCAAGTGTGACCATTAGCGAGATTATGCTTTAAAATATATAACATTCCCGCTGCAAGTCTTCCGCTATTATCTTCGGCGATATCAAAATTGGATGCAATTTCGCAAACCTTTTCATATCCAAAACCAATTTCATCAGAAAACAGAACATAAGGATCGAAATTAATTCGTTCTATAGTATTTTTTCCAAGCACCTTAAAAACACGGTTAGAATCTTCAGCAGATATTCCAAATCTGCTTAGAAACATCATTACGTCTCTGACTCCGTTTTGCTTTTTATATTCATCGCTGATTTTTAAAGCTTTAGAAGGAGAAATGCCTTTAATACTCGTTAGTCTTGTTGAATCATTTTCAATAATTTCAAGTGTTTTATCTCCAAATCTTTCGACAATTTTTGCAGCAGTTGCCGGGCCAACACCTTTAATAGCACCTGAAGATAAATATCGCAAAATTGCTGCAGCGCCTTCTGGAGCGATTCTTTCAAAATGGTCGAATTTAAACTGATGACCATAAACAGAATGAAAGGAATATTCCCCGGTTAGTTTCAGCGATTCGCCAACATCTAAACCCGGAATGAAGCCAACGCAGGTTGTTTCTTCACCTGAATTATCAAGAGAAAAAACGGAATAACCATTATTAGCATTGCTATAAGTTATGTATTCAACTGTTCCGCTTACAACTAACTTTTCATCCATTGAATATTATGATCGCTCTTTTCTTTCAATCTAACAAATTTAAAACCATATTTATTGCATTCATTTCGACAAATATCGCGCTTATCTTTAGATAGACCGCAATCAGCAACTATAACGCCATCATAATCTCTCGTGATAAGCCAGCTTATACGAGAAAAACTCATATTAGCTTCAATCATAAAATCTCCGATATTATTTTCATTGATACATAGCAAAATATAATTGCTGAAATAATTATTTTTAACCTTAAGAAGTTCGAGAAAAGCAAATTTAACTAATGAAAACAAACCGATAACTGCCAATATTACTAAAATTAAATAGCCCAAAAACATAATATCATCACCGATAACATTATATGAGGCGAGATGACTTTTGTTGCAAAAAGGCTCCGAGCAATAACTCAGAGCCTTTAGGTTATTCAGCAATGGTTACGACTGCTGTATATTGAGATAATTGCCAAACGTTATCACGCTTCGTTGAAACGATCGTTGCATCAAGCTCATGTTTACCGGGCATCTTTCCTGCAATGTCAACCTTGATTCTTAGATCTGAACCACTAAGACTATTCAAAACAGTTTTTTCGCCGCAAATTTTCGCTTGGATTGGCTCAATGCTAATATTGAATTTTGATTTACCACTTTCATCAGCATTATCAACGACGATATATTTCGAAACAGTGAAAGTCTTAGTAGAAAGCTTCGATGTATCTATCTTAACCTTAACATTGCCAATATCCTCAACAAGGAAAATTCCTTCGGGAACTTTAAGAGCACAGGTAAAACTTCCCTTTCCGTTCTTCACTTTCCTAAAGTCAATCGGATCAACAAAAGGTATATTCTCAACGCCATCTATTACCGACGGAGAGCCCTTGATCATAACCTTAGTGATACGTTTTCCTTTTTGGTCGTAAAACTTAACATCAGGTTTATAATCTGAAGGCTTATTGATATAGCTTCCGATAGTAACCTGTTTTGTTGTGTAAACAGGTACAGTTACGTCGATAGTCGAAAAATCAAGCGTGAGTCCCGATTGATCGATTTCCTTACCTTTTTCATCAAAAAGCTTAATATCGGCTGTATACACTTTCTTGTCGGTTAACTTTTCCTCTTTATTTCCTTCGACAACAGCAAATACGGAAGCTATTCTTGAAACAACCTTTTCAGGGCCATCAATAGAAATCTTCTTAGATTTTTCGTTGGGAAAATTAGTAAAAGATGCATCTGTTTCTGATAGCGAATATTTTTCCGAAGCAACAACTATATTATTGGTTTTGATACCGATATCAAACTGAGCGTTGTTAATCCACCTATCATAGTTGACGGTCATCTTTTTTGGGGTTACAGATTTTATGGCAAAATTTTTGGTAGAGTTATTGGCTGCAGTGAGTCGGAAAGAATATTCTCCAGCATCGTCTACAGTTTCGTTTAAAACAGCGGAAACAGAGATATCCTCTTTTGTAACAGAATTAACAATATAGCTAGGTCCACTTATTTTAACGCTTACAACCTTATCAACATATCCGATACCAACAAGCCCCTCACCGATTTCGTCAGAAGGATCAAAAGCAACGGTTATATTGCTGATATCTTTTTCTGTGTTAGGATTTTCGATAAGTGTGATAGAAAACCAAAACGCAACGGCAACAACAAGGGAAATCACTAAAACCGCTTTTTTATTATTAAGAATACCGGAAATATGCGGTTTAACCATTATTATCACCCTTTTCATCCTTGTTTTTCTTAAATCTATCTAAAAATATCTGCCAAATAGATTTGTTGGTTTCATCGACGTTAACAAACAAATTATAAAGTTCTTGCTGTAGAGACTGGCTATTAAAACCTCTGGTTATGATTCCCTTATGTGTAAGAGAAATTGTTCCGGTCTCTTCGGAAACAACAACCGTCACAGCATCCGAGTTTTCGCTGATTCCGATAGCAGCTCTATGCCTCGTTCCAAGGTCAAGACTAATATCCGGATTAGATGTTAGCGGGAGAATGCAAGCGGCGGCATGAATTCTTCCGTCTCTAATAATCATTGCGCCATCATGAAGCGGAGATTTTGGAAAGAAGACATTGGAAATAACCGGAGCAGTTGCGATAGCATCTAAAGAGGTTCCTGTTGCTGAAATTTCGCCTAATGGAGTTTGATTCTCGAAAACAATCAAAGCGCCAATTTTTTGGTCGCTCATATTATGAACCGCTTTGCACACCTCGTTAATGCAATCAACAGTTTCTTGCTGAACTCCGTCCGATGCTCTTCCGAAAAAACCTAACTTGCTATGGCCAACCCTCTCAAGCATAATTCGAATCTCAGGCTGAAAGACTATTGCCAAGATAACGAAGGCGTAATTAATCAACTTTTCAAGAATCCAGTTAATTCCAATCATATCAAACCAAACTGATAAGATATATAAAACAATAACAATTACAATACCCTTAAGAAGAGCCTTTGCTCTTGTATCTCTGCAAAAGATAATAACTTTATAAATTATCAAAGTTAATACCAAAATATCTATGATATCAAATATTGATATTCCCGAAAAAACAGAACCTATCGTTCCAATAACGGCTACAATTGAATCCCATAT
>JAZORV010000066.1:0-2067 GCA_045656785.1 Acutalibacteraceae bacterium
GGAACCTGCTTTACGCATACGATAATTTTCATAACATTACCTCACTTCATAAACACTCCAAATTGATTATATCATATTGCTTTATTATAAGCAACAGAAATTTAGCGAAATAATAAAGCATTTGACCCTCAAAAAAGAATCAAATGCTTTGATTTATAATCATTAATTTTTAGCCTCTTTAAAGAGAAAAAGCGCGAGAATAAGGGCAGCAAATCCCGAAATCAGCTTCGCGCCGATCATCGGAAAAACATATGCGCTATCGAATGCCGACGTAAATGCGAGATGACCGCCGAAGGTGAAGGCTGCAGAGGTTAAAAAAGCGGCATTTAAAACTATCCCCTTTTTATCCATATCGCGCATCTTTTCAATAGTTGTGGCATTGGTTACTATGGTCGAAACAAGCCCAAACGCGGATGCTTCGTTTATTTTAAGTTTTCTTCCGAGAGCTTTAATCGGTCTTTTAATTATTTTCGATATAATATACATCATCGGGAATGCGCCCGAAAGCACCATAGCAGAATTAAAGCATATCCAAGCGCCCTCTTTAACGCTTCCAAGGCCCTTAATTATCTCGATTCCTGCAAGCTCTTTTAAAATTCCCAAAACAAGACCAATCGTTATTAAGCCCTTGATTATCATTCCGATAATCGAAAAAAGCTTAACAGTTTTTCTTGGAACAAATTTAAGACCCAGGGCAATTAATACAGAAAAAAGAATAAGAGGAAGCAGATTTATCACAAGAGCAAAGGGAGAAATCCCCATAATCAACCCAACAACAGCGCAACCAACAGGTATTGTTATTATTCCATAAAGGATTCCGAGCATAAGCTCTTTATGGTTTTCTTTATTAACAACGCTTAAAGAGAATGGAATGGTATAGCTTATTGTGCAACCCATCATAGATGAGACAACAAGGCCGTTATAAAGCCCAATTTCGCTCGTTTTTCCAATCTCTTTTGCCAATGTCGCACCGCCCATATCGTTGGCAAGAAGGCTAGCGGGAATTATTGATGGGTCAACCCCTAAATAGGTATAAACTGCATCGAATATTGGCGCCATAAATTCTGATAAAACAGGGGCAATAACTATCATTCCGACCATCGTAAGACCCATAACTCCGAGCAGATAGAAGCCTCTTTCAAACTCTGTTCCAATCCCGAAATGGTTTCCGAAAATTCTATCAAGCGCACCAATTACCGCAAACCCGAGCATGATCATTGATAAAACATTCATTAAAATTTTTCTCCTTTATATCCCGACCGCCTCAAAGCCTCTTTTAGTTAAGATATATTTCTCTTTAAATCCGCAAGCTTTAAGCATTTCTTCCGCCTCTGAAAATCCACAATCGAGATATTTGCCATCGTGGCAATCGGAGGATATCAAAGCTTTATATCCGCAGTTTTTAAACTCTTTTAATAAATCAAGCGTTGGGTATGGCGAGGATCTATATCCCCTCGAAATCGCGCCTGTATTAACCTCAAAAATCGGTATTTCATCCTTCAGGCTATGAATTGCCTCGAAAGCGGCTTTTTTATATCTTTTATGAGTTATATCAAATAGCTCAGCCATCTCGATATTTTTTGTTATTATATCAAAATGGCCTAAAATATCAAACTTGCCAAACTCGGGAAGCCGACACAACTGGCTATAATAGCTCTCGGCAAACTTCAATCCATCTCCGCCAAAATAATTATTGATTATTTCGATAACAACCTCTGCCGAGCGGTCAAAACCTGCAAACTCTTCCTCCCCGACCTTTACATAATGAAGAGCGCCAATAAGATAATCGAAGCCTTCAGGTTTATATCCCGAATACATTTCAAATTCGAGCCCCAAAAAGATTGAAAATTCATCCCCATAAACCTTCTTAAGGCGGTTTATTTCCTTTTTATAAGCCTCTGTTCTCTCCTCGTTTATTCCGGCATAATTGGAATGTTTATTTGGAGAATGCCCAGAAAAGCCAAGCGAATCAAAGCCTTTTGCCATCGCTATACGCACCATTTCTTCGGGAGTATCGATTCCATCACAAAAGGTAGAATGAGTATGTAAATTTTGAAGATTCTTCAT
>JAZORV010000067.1:0-2521 GCA_045656785.1 Acutalibacteraceae bacterium
TTGTAGCACCAACTGAAATACCAAGGAATATAGTAATAATATTCATAAGCTCATTCTGAGCTGTTTTAGATATTCTATCAACAACTCCGCATTCTCTCATAAGATTTCCGAGCATAAGCATTCCAACGAGAACAGCGGCATCGGGAAGAAGCAAGGAAACAACGATTGTTACAAGAATCGGGAAAATAATCCTCTCTGTTTTAGAAACGTCTCTGAGCTGCTCCATTCTAACTCTGCGCTCTTTTTTTGTTGTTAAAAGCTTCATAATAGGAGGCTGAATAACGGGAACGAGAGCCATATATGAATATGCTGCAACCGCGATCGGTCCTAAAAGATGTGGGGCAAGCTTTGATGTAACGAATATAGCGGTCGGGCCGTCAGCACCACCGATAATACCGATAGAAGCGGCCTCATTCGCTTGCATTCCGAGAGCCAAAGCACCTATAAATGCAGCGAAAATTCCGAGCTGAGCGGCTGCGCCCAAAAGGAAGCTCTTTGGGTTGCTGATAAGGGGACCGAAATCGGTCATACAGCCGATTCCAAGGAAAATAAGAGGCGGATAAATGCCGAGTTTAACCCCAAGATAAAGAATATCCAAAAGTCCGCCATCATGAAGAATCTTTCCAAAATCGAGGCCTTCCTTCAATGCTTCACCACTAAAGAATTCCGGATGATATATTCCTGCAAAAGGAAGATTTGCGAGAAGCATACCAAACGCTATAGGAAGAAGCAGCAATGGCTCAAACTCTTTCTTAATCGCAAGATACATAAGAACACAGGAAACAGCAATCATAATAAGATTGAGATAGCCATCTTTTTCGAAAAATCCGGCAAAACCGGATTTCTCCATCAAGCCAGCAATGGTTTCAAAAACATTCATAAATTAAACCTCCAAATCAAAAAGCCCTTGTGTTTTCAAAAACACCCGCAAAGCCCCAAGCGCTTCTTGCACTATTTTGCTTAGATTGTCTTATAGCTCTGATAACAGGCTTTTTCCCAGAGCCTTCATACATTGCATTAACTGCCGCAGCAATAACAGCAATAATTTCGTCATCATCTGTTACGGGAGCTGAAGCAACCGGAGCAGGAGTTACCTTTTTCTCTATCTTTTTCTTTTCAACCTTGACCTTAGGCGCTTTAGGAGCCTTTTCCTTATGATTAACAGCATTCATAATGCCGCCAAAGGCCAAAATAATAACAACCAATAAAACTAACATCGCAAAAACGATGAGAATACCAGTAAAGGTAACATTCATTGTACCATCCCAGCCGAAGCCACCTTCAAGTGTTCTTTCTTCTATATTTTTAGCAGCCTCAGGCGCCAAAGAATAAATATTCATTTTATATCCTCCGTTTAAAACTCAATTAAAAATATTATATAACTTTTTTAACCATAAATCAACAGTTTTTCAAAATATTTTTAATTAAAAGCATATCCGCCAACCGGTCTTATGTTCAAAACATAGCAATTTCCTTCTCCGAAAACGCTTTCAATCATATTTTTATAATCAGAAAGAATATCGTTGGGCACAAAAGCTTGAATAGTTCCCGCAAATCCGCCTCCGTGAACTCGGCAAGCTCCAGAGCCATTTAAAAATTTCTCAGTTAAAGCGAGCGCCAAAGAAAGGCCTTGCTCTTGAGGGAATCTCGAAGAGAAAACATTTTGCAAATATTTAAAAGACGAATCGCCTGATTCATTGATGAGTCTTAAAAACTTATTAAAATCTCCTTTTTCGAGCGCAGCAGCTTCATCTTGAGCCCTTTTATTATCAGCGAAGAAATGAATAGCGCAAAGCACTGCTCTATCTCCGCAGGCTTCTCTCGCACCCTTTATATCAGCAAAGAAATCGGCTTCATCAACTTCTCTCAAAAAGTTTTTTCCGAAATATTCAGAAACCTTTTTATCGCCAACCGTTATATCAGCATAATCCTGCGTTAAATCTGCATGATTTCCTCCTGTATTAACAATGCACAGAGAGTGTTTTGCATTAGAAATACTGAAATCCACCTTCTTAATAATCGGGTTTAAGGTATCTTTAAAATCGATAGCAGTAAAGCCACCAACAGAACTTGCCATCTGGTCCATAAGACCGCAAGGCTTTCCAAAATAAATATTTTCAGCTTTTTGAGAATACTTTGCTATTGATACAGCATCACAATTCCCATTATTGAAAAGATTGCTGATTATAACGCCGATTATAACCTCAAATGCCGCCGATGATGAAAGGCCTGAGCCTTTAAGAACATTTGAAGTTGTATAAGCATCAAAGCCGCCTATCTCAAAGCCTTCATCCTTCATTATCGCGCACATTCCGCGAATAAGGGAAGCCGCTTTTCCGATTTCATCATCTTTAGGCATGAGTTCCGAAAGATTAATTTCATCCATAGGAAAGCCTTCCGATTTTATGCGGACAATTCCATCACTATTCGGAGAAACAACTGCTATAACGTCAAGATTAACGCTTCCTGCTAAAACGCATCCATGCTGATGGTCAGTGTGATTACCACCAACCTCTGTTCT
>JAZORV010000068.1:0-2435 GCA_045656785.1 Acutalibacteraceae bacterium
GCCCTTAGAATTTTTAACGTATACGGAAGGAGTCTTATTCTTGCCGTCGTAGGTATAGGTGCTTGTAGAAAGCTTAACGGAAGAAACCTTATAAACCTTTGCGCCTACTGTTTTTGCAGCGCCGCAGCAAGAATACTTGGTTCCAGCGGTTGCGCCATCCTTTGTGAAGGTTGCTTTAACTGCCTTGCCATCTGAAACTACTGTTCCTTCGTGGTTGGATTTATTAAATCCGAGGCTTTCTGCTGCCTTTGCAGTAGCGCCGCAGCAGTTCCACTTTGTGGAAGCGGTAAAGCCTTCGGTCTTACAGGTAGATGTAATAGCGGGAGTAACTTCAACTTCTTCGCCTTCATGATTTGAAGCATCTAAGCCGAGGCTTGTTGCGGTTTTTCCTGCAGCTTCGCAGCAATCCCACTTTGTAGAAGCGGTGAAGCCTTCGGTCTTACAGGTAGCTGTAATAGCAGGAGCATCTTCAACCTCAATGCCTTCATGGTTAGTTTCATCAATTCCGAGGCTTGTTGCGGTTTTTCCTGCAGCTTGGCAGCAATCCCACTTGGTGGAAGCGGTGAAGCCTTCGGTTTTACAGGTAGCGGTGATAGCGGGAGTAGCTTCAACTTCTGTTCCTTCGTGATTAGAAGCATCTAAGCCGAGGCTTTCGGCAGCTTTTGCGGAAGCTCCGCAGCAATCCCACTTAGTGGAAGCGGTGAATCCTTCGGTCTTACAGGTAGCTGTAACAGCGGGAGAATCTACAACCTCAGCGCCTACATGGTTGTCCTTATCAATCGGGATTTCCTCAATAATATCTACAGGTTTTCCGCAACAAGAATACTTTGTTCCACCGGTTGAACCCGGCTTTTGGCAGGTTGCGGGAAATCCGACTGCATCTACAACAATTTCGCCCTCGTGATTTTCGGGGTTAAGCCCCGTCGATTCGCCATATTCGAGGGTTTTATTACAAGCGGTGCAATAAAGGTCTCCCGTATAGCCCTCTTGCTTACACGTAGCGGTTTTTATATTTATGGTTTTGGTTTCGTTATGCTTAATTTCATACTGATATTCAGCGGTTGCGCCCTTATAGGCATAAGTTTTTTTGAGCTCCGATGAGGTTTCGATAACCCCAACGGGGGAATCGCTTGAGCCATCGTTATAAACGACCTTCATTCCCGAATTGATTTCTTCATCGCAATTCCATTCGGTTTTATCTGAAAGAATAATTTTTTCAACCTTTTTCTGAGTCTTTAAGCTTGGAAATGCGCTCTCGTCGGTTGGGTTATACCAAATTTCGCTTGATGCGAGAAGTTCTCTTATTTCCGAGAGACTTTTTGCCGAAGCTTTGATAGAGGATGCAGCCGCTTTGGTTGAAATTCCGCTGAGATAATAGTTGCCTTGAGAAGAGCCCGAGAAGGAGCCTGCAACTGCGCCGAAACAATAGGGCTCCTGGCTTGCATAGAAGCCACCTTCACCATTTCTCTTGGTTGAAACTACGCCCAAGCTGATATTATTTTTAAGGATTCCTGTGGCGGAGCTTGTGTGATAGCCTAAAATTCCGCCCACGCAAAGACCTGCATAAGCCTCCGCATTAATCTCGCCCGAATTTATACAATCGCTAATGGTGGCACTTGTTGTAGAAAAAGCTCCTCCGATTCCACCAACATATATAGAAGCAGACTGCATGCTGTTTTTGGTTGTGGCATCCATTTCGCCTTCGATTTCGGGAGTAGTGGTTGCGAAAATTTCGCCTCTGTTTTCGCATTGCTCGATAGTTCCTGCGCTATCGCCGACAATTCCGCCGATATGAGCGTTGCAAGGGGCTTTATAGGCTATATTGATTTCTGAAACACAGCCCTTGATTTTTCCGCTGTTAAGCTTTCCGACCAAACCTCCGATTCGATTATAAATGTTACCGCCTGGCACCTCAAGATAACCTTCGGCATAGCAGTTTTCAATTATTCCCGAAGCATAGCTTGTTCCTGCGATTGCGCCGAGGTAAATGTAGTTAGCGGAGCCGAGTTCGACTGAAACGTTCTCAACATTAAGATTTCTGATTTCTCCTGAGTTGGCAGCAAAAAGGCCAACGTAAAGAGAGGTTGAATCCGCGGCGGCAATGTTAAGATTCTTTATTGTATAACCATTACCGTCAAAAACACCTTTAAAAGGAGCTGATGCCGAGCCAATGGGCGCAAACGAAACTCCTTCTTCTATCACGATATTTGCCTTCAGCTCATAGCTGCCATTGAGATTTTCTCCGATAGAAAGAAGATCATCAAAGGTATATATATCGGTTTTTCCATCCGCGAAAACAGCGGTTGAGAAAAGCCCAAAAGAAAGGACAAGAGAAAGCAAAAGGGAAACAACTCTTTGGATTGTTTTTTTCATTTTTATTCCTCCGAAATTTTGTATTCAAATTCATTATACATTATAAAAAGAAAAAAAGCAAC
>JAZORV010000069.1:0-1616 GCA_045656785.1 Acutalibacteraceae bacterium
TCTTTGGCTTCTTTTTCGGACATAATCGCACAAAGATAAACCTCGCTATCAGTTGGAACGTAGGCAGTCCCGCCGGTTACAAGGTTGTGAAGAACATAATAAAGCCGATCATTTGGAGATGCCGATTCGAGGGTTGAAATGCTCGTTATCTCGCAAACACCATTACTACCGTATACAACTTTATCGCCAATCTTAAACACGATTTATATTACCTCTTTGCTGAATTTTGAAACAAGGAATATAGCCGAAATTAAAGCGATATTCAATTTAACTAACCCAAGATTTCCATATTCATTATACCAAATTTTGCGATTAATGTCAATAAATCTGGCATAAATTATTAATAAATTTTTAATACTTTTTTTGTTTCTTTTTGCGAGAAAGTGCCGAAATATCGGCATTTCTTCTTAAAAAACTCTCGGTTTCTCTTTTTAGCTTTCCCGATAAAAGCAAAAGCGCTAAAAGATTTGGAAGGCATAAAAATGCGTTGCAGATATCAGCAAGAGTCCAAGATAGCTTAAGGGAGAGATAGGGTGCTGAAAAGAGCGCAAAAACATAAAGCGCTTTATAAATTTTCATTGCTGTGTTATTCCCATTAAGGAGATATTCGGCGCATTTTAAGGCGTATAAGCTCCAGCCGATAATCGAAGTGAAGCCGAAAAAGAAAAGGAGCAGATTCAAAATAAACGCCGAAACGCCATCGGGAAAGGGAAGACCTCTTGCCCAGGAAAGAGTGGTAATTTCAGCGCCCTCAAGCCCTGAAATTTTATGCGAATCGGTTAAAACGATGGCAAGCGCGGTTAAAGAGCAGAGGAGGATGGTATCTATAAAGGTTCCCATCATTGCGATAAGCCCCGCCTTTGCAGGCTCGTTTTCTTTAGATGCGGCGGCAGAAATAGAGCTTGTTCCGATACCCGCCTCATTTGAAAAAACACCTCTACCGATACCTTCCTTTATGCAGATGCCGAGCATTGCTCCCGAGCCCGCGCGAGGCGAAAAAGCAGAGCTTATGATTTCAAAAAAAGCATAACCGAGCCTTGAAAAATTGCATAAAACAATGAGAAGGGAACAAAAAATAAAAGCTATAGTCATAAAAGGCACAAGCAGAGAGGATACCGCCGCAATGCGCTTGATTCCGCCAAGCAGCGCGATAGAGGATAAAAGGCTTATCGCAAGCCCGCAAAAAATCAGGGCAGAGGAAAAGGGGAGGCCTTCAAATAGGGGAGTTTTTTGAGGGTCGAAAAATGATTCCAAGGAAAGAGACACCGTGTTTATCTGAGCAATACCTCCGATGCCGATAAGACCTGCCGCCATCCCGAAAAATGCAAAAATAAAAGAAAGAGGACGAAAGCGCCGCCCGAGTCCCTTTTCAATATAAAGAAAGGGACCTCCTAAAAATACTCCGCCTCTTTTTTCGCGGTATTTAAGCCCTAAAAAGCCTTCCGAATATTTGGTTGCCATTCCGAAAAAAGCCGAAATTATCATCCAAAAAACCGCCCCTGCGCCCCCGGTTGAAACAGCTATCGCAACCCCCGCAATATTCCCTGTTCCGATGCAGGCGGCAAGGGATGTGCAAAGGGAGGAGAAGCTCGAAATATCCCCCTCTCCATCGCTTT
>JAZORV010000070.1:0-3585 GCA_045656785.1 Acutalibacteraceae bacterium
GTAGCAACAACCTCGCCGAGAGCAGATGCAGCAGCGCCGCCAGCTTCAACAGCAGATTTAACTGCTCCAACGTCGCCGCGAACCATAACGCTAACGAGACCGCTACCGATCTTTTCAGAGCCGATAAGAACAACGTTTGCAGCCTTTACCATAGCATCGCTTGCTTCGATAGCAGCAACGAGACCTCTGGTTTCAACCATACCTAATGCTTCCATTTTCTTTACCTCCATTTTTATTTTTAAAAAATTTTAAACTTATTTAAGAACGGGAAGAAGCTTCTCAACATCCGCGTGAGGACGAGGAATAACGTGAGTAGCAACAACTTCGCCGAGGGCAGATGCAGCAGCGCCGCCTGCTTCAACAGCAGCCTTAACAGCACCAACATCGCCGCGAACCATTACGCTAACGAGTCCGGATCCGATCTTTTCAGAACCTACGAGAACAACGTTTGCAGCCTTTACCATAGCATCGCTTGCTTCAATAGCAGCAACGAGACCTCTGGTTTCTACCATACCTAATGCTTCCATTTGTTTAATCTCCTTTACAATAGTTTTTGTTTGGGTTGCTTTAGTTTCTGTTTTAACCTCTGCCGCAGCTTTGGGGGCTTGAGGTTTTTTTGCGGCGGGCTTTGCAGCTGCCGCTTTGGGAGACGTTTTCTTCTCAGCCATGGGAAGAACCTCTCTTTCTTTTGATTAATTAAAGTTTGTCGGTATAAAGGTGCTTAGTGATTTCAGGATGGGGGTTGGCGATAACCTCGCAAAGCTTAACGTTTCCAACCTCCGCCGCGGCAATTCTGCCCGCTTCGCAAGCGGCAGTTACGTCCGACACGGTTCCATCAATTACCAAGGTAACCAATCTTCCGCCAAGTCTTTTTTCGACATGGATAAGCCGAACATCAGCCGTTTTGCACATTGCGTCAAGACCGGCGATAGCGGCAACCATTGCCTGAACTTCCAAAAGTCCGATTGCTTTATTCAATTGATGTTCGCCTCATTTCCCTTTTAGAATTAAGCCTTTAAAGAATTAATTATTTGAGAACGGGAAGAAGCTTCTCAACATCCTGATGAGGACGGGGAATAACGTGAGTAGCAACAACTTCGCCGAGAGCAGATGCAGCAGCGCCGCCTGCTTCAACAGCAGCCTTAACAGCTCCAACGTCTCCGCGAACCATAACGCTAACGAGTCCGCTACCGATTTTCTCGCTTCCTACGAGAACAACGTTTGCAGCCTTTACCATAGCATCGCTTGCTTCAATAGCAGCAACTAAACCTCTTGTTTCTACCATACCTAATGCTTCCATCATTTTAAAAAACTCCTTTTAAATAATTTTTTTGATTTTAATTTATGATTAAGTTTATTTAAAACTTATCTCAACTTATCTCTGCCGAGGGCGTTTATGGCTGCCATCTTTTCGGTGCCTTCGCCTACGCGGCTAATGATTTTGGATGTGACATACAAGTCGCGATCCTTTGCTTCCTTGATTCCGGCTTCAAGCCCTGCTTCAACCGCGGCAACGCTTCCGGTGAACTTAATAGTCATCAAAAGCGGAACTACTGCGGCATCGCCATTGGCAGGCTTATTTCTATCGAGAGCAATTATCTCAACGTCGCCCGCTTTTGCTATTGCATCCGCCGCAACAACAGCAGTTGTGAAACCAAAAACCTCCAACATTCCAAGTGCTTCCATATTCAAGCCCTCGCTTTAGTCGGCCACATAGCAGACCTTGATGCCCTGCTGAGCAATGTTTACTTCCATTGCTTCATTGAGCTTATCAAGCGGGAATGAATGAGTTATGAGCTCCTCAATCGGAATCTTCATCTCTCTTGCCTGCTTTAAGAAGGCGATAGTTGTTGGGTAATCTTCAGCGCTATAATCCCAAGAGCCAACAATATGTATTTCTTTATTACACATCGCGATATGGGGATTGATAGCATATTCTCCGTTATCAACGAAGAAGCCCATTTCGCAAAGTCCGCCGCCGCGACGAATATACTGATAAATATCAGCCGCTGCCGCAGGAACTCCTGTGCACTGATAAGCAAAGTCAACGCCTGTGCCTGTTACGCTCTTAACGATTGCAACACGCTTTTCGATTGTATCGGCGTTGGAATCCTTAAAGTTGATAGTTGTTTTTGCGCCCAATCTCTTTGCCATCTCGAGGCGCTTTTCAGAACCGTCAACTGCGATGATGTGATTAACACCTGCGGCGCGGAGAACTGAAAGCATCATAAGGCCAACAGGACCACAGCCCTGCAAGAGAACGGTTGAGCCAAAGTTGATAAGGCCTGTTCTATTGCCCTGCTTTAATGCGTGAACGCAAACAGCGGCAAGCTCTAAGAGCATACGCTCCTTTAAGTTAAGATCATTAACAACGAAATAGGTAGTTCCCTTTCCTGTTATGAGCAAGTGGGTTGCGAACCATCCCGAAAGATGATATTCGCCATTATCCTGAATAAGACCGAAAACACCTTGATTATCACAAAGATTGGTGTTTGCGGGATGCATTCTGCAGATGCTGCACTCTCCGCAACTGAGAACTGAAGTTACGAGCTTATCGCCAACCTTTATCGGATTACCTGCGGTATCGCATTTAACGTTTTTACCGAGAGCAACGATCTCACCTGTTCCCTCATGGCCTAAGGTTACGGGGCAGATGCCGAAGGGGTCACCCTTCCATTCGTGAACATCGGTTCCGCAAACGCCGCAGCCTTCAACACGAACCAAAATATCGTCATCGCCAATCTTTGGCATAGGATATTCCTTAACAACGATGTTTTTGGGCTCAACGAGGGTTGCAACCTTTGCTGTTGCAGGAACGTTGCCTGCTTTCGGTGCTGAGGTTCCGTTCATTTCGGAAAGAACCTGACGAACGATGTTTTCAACCTGATTAGCATTCAAATTCATTTTTTATTTCTCCTTCCTTATATTATTCTGAAGCTATCCGCCATAACGCATCTGCGCTGACGGGTGAAGCTTCTGGCACTCGTGATACCTTCTCCTGTGGGGCCTGCGATAGTGAAGGTGGTATGACCTTCTCCACCAAAGCCGATTCCAGCATAAGAAGGAGCATTTTTAACGAATATCGTTGTTTCAACAGCCTTTGCAAACCTTGAAAGATTATCGATATTCTTTGAATGCATATGAGCAGTATGGCGGTTGCCATGCTCTGCTTTAACGGCGAGGTCTATTGCCTCGTCGATATTGCTGACTCTGACTATCGGCAAAATCGGCATCATAAGCTCTTCTTGAACGAAGGGATGACCGAAGTCAGCCTCGCAAATGATACAACGGATTTCAGGACCGACATTTATGCCAATTTTAGCTAACAGAACCGAAGCGTCTCTTCCAACGCAATCGCGGTTTACAACCTTAACGGTTCTGCCATCCTTAGTCTGTTTTTCATCCAAAACGATGCCTGCTAATTTCATTGCCTGGTCAGCATTGATTTTATATGCACCGTTTTTGAGCATTTCGCCCATTAATTCATCCGCAATATTCGAAAAAGCGAAAACCTCTTTTTCTGCGATACAAGGAAGGTTGTTATCAAAGGTACATCCATCGATTATATCCTTTCCTGCCTTGCGG
>JAZORV010000071.1:0-1794 GCA_045656785.1 Acutalibacteraceae bacterium
TGACCTTGGAAACCTGCTGCAATAGCGTTTCTTCCAAGAGCCTCCTCATGCCAACCCATTTCGCCGAGCTTAGGGTTGCCCTGCATAAGATCTTGAGAGATAATTGTAAGCTTGGTTATAAACTCCCAATCCTTATCGGGATCGATAACCTTTGATTTTTTGATGATTTCGGGGAAGTTTTTGCCCTCGTTTTTATCGAAGCCTTCTTTGCAATTATCTTTAATCCATTTAAGGGCCTTTTCATATTCATCATGATCATAAATCTCGAGCTTAATTCTGCGGAGGATCTCGGTCATATCAACCCATTCAGGGCGAAGACCTAAATAATTCTGCATAAAGTTTGCATCGCAATAAGAACCTGCGATACCCATAGAAATACCACCGATATTAAGATAAGCCTTACCTCTAACGCATCCAACTGCAATAGCGCAACGAGCAAATCTGATAATCTTCTCAGAAACATCAGCAGGAATGGAAGTATCAGTCATATCCTGAACGTCGTGTCCATAGATAGAAAATGCAGGAAGTCCGCGCTGAGCATGAGCTGCCATAACAGCTGCCAAATAAACAGCACCGGGGCGCTCTGTTCCGTTAAAGCCCCAAACTGCCTTTATGGTTAAGGGATCAAGATCCATCGTTTCGCTTCCGTAGCACCAGCAAGGAGTAACGGAAAGAGTTGCACAGATATTCTCGGTTGAGAACTGCTCTGCACATTTTGCAGCCTCTGCGCCACTACCGATAGTACAATTAGAAATAACGCACTGAACAGGAGTTCCGTCGGGATATTTAAGAGTGCTTGAAATAAGCTCTGATGCGGCTTTTGCCATATTCATCGTTTGAACTTCAAGGCTTTCTCTTACACCGCCCCAGCGGCCGTCAATAACAGGTCTTATACCAATTTTTGGATACATTGAAAACACCTCTGATTAAAAATTTTGATAATTTTGATATTATCGCTAAATTTAGTCTACAATTAAAGATGTTATTTTGTCAATATCGACTGACTAAATATACCCAAAAGTTCATAAATGAGATGAAAAAACACATAAAGTGCTTGACACGTATGGTAAAATAGAATTACATAACAAGGCTTACGGCGAGCATATCAAATATTCTATTATATATTTTCGGGATATCGCTTTCAGGCAACGGATTTTCCCCTTTTCCGCATTCAATTGTAAATCCCGGGCGACGATAAGTTTTTGAAAACCAATCCTTAAATCCGCCTCCTTGAGAGAGCTCTTCGGGGATCTCAACAGAATAGCCGCTTAGCATAGATAAAATATTTGCCATCCTTGCTTCATCACATTGTGATTTTTTCCAGCCATAGAAAATCACCTCGCCTTGTGTATGTAAAGACACGACGTAACGAGGATTCAAAAGCTTGCAAGCGTTGACTATGGCTATTGTTTCCGCCTCGGATTCGGGATATTCTCCGCAATATTTCATATAGGAAGGCGAAGAATATCCATATTTTTTTGAAATATTAGAAGTTTTCTCCCAATCTGCTCGAAAGTTTCTGTTAACATCAACTCCCCTTCCATTTGCCTTCCATTTTTTAAAATCACCCGAACAAAGTTTTTTTATAACTTCAATATTTTGCACGTCAGCTTTTTCGCCTTTTTGCGCTATTTCACAGCCATCGGGGTTGCTCATCGGAATAAAAGCAAAGCTTCTGGATTTCATCATTCTCCTTATATTAATTCCGCTGAGGAGCGTTCCTTCATAAAGGCTTCTGCATATATCCTCTATTAGCTTTAAGATAATAGTTGTTGTGATGCTTTCATTTCCATG
>JAZORV010000072.1:0-4095 GCA_045656785.1 Acutalibacteraceae bacterium
CAATGCTCCCAAATTGTAGTCGCACCCTTTGTTATTGGATAGAGCCAAGAGGGGTATTCCTCTCTTAAAAGCAGGTCATAAGCAAGGTCTGAATATCCATTTTCGCTCAAAACGTGGAGGATATAAGGCGTCCCCAAAAAGCCTGTTTGAATCTTCTTTCCGTCTGCAACAATTTTATCATAAAGTGCTTTCGCAACTTTTTCTTTGTTTTCACAAAGTCTGAAATAAAGGGTTAAAACAAATTCGGTTTGAGTATTAAGGGAGGAAACATAGGTTTCTTCATATTTTTTGAGAATGTTTTTATAAAGCGACCTGTAATATTCAATGTCCTCTCCTAAAATTTCTCCAATTTTTATTGCTATCGAAACTGTATTCGCAAAGAAGGCTGAGGCACAAATATCATCTCTCGTTTCGCCCTTAAATTCTCCGTAAGGCGCTGCAAGCTCAAGCCAATCGCCATATTGCCAGCAGCCTGCCCAAAGATATTTTTCTTTCGTTATGCTTTCGATATATTTTATCCAATTTTTTATTGCGGGAAAAGCTTCTTTTAAGAAACTCTCGTCGCCATAGGTCATATACATTTGCCATGGGCAAATTGAAACAGCGTCGCCCCAGCCGCAATGCCCATCTAAGCCCCAGCGGGTAGGCCAAGGAATGGTGTCGGGGACGTATCCACTCGTTCCTTGCGCTGCAAATAAGTCCCTCATCCATTTTTTGAAAAACAGACTAACGTCAAAATTATAAGAGGCGGTTTTGCAGAATACCTGCGTGTCTCCCGTCCAACCCATGCGCTCATCTCTTTGAGGGCAGTCGGTAGGAACGTCGAGATAGTTGCCCTTTTGGCCCCAAATAACGTTTGAGAAAAGCTGATTTATCATCGGATTTGATGATTCTATATATCCCGTTCTTTTCATTTCGGAATGGATTACAACTGCCGTGAAATCCTCCTTTTGCGGTTGTCCCGGGAATTTATCAACCCTTATATATCTGAATCCAAAGAAGGTGTGAATAGGCTTAAAAATCTGTTCGCCTTCTTTTGCGGTATAATCATAAAGGCATTTGGCTGAGCGATAATTTTCGTTATAGAAATTGCCATCCTTATCGAGAATTTCAGCAAAGGAAATTTCAAGCTTGTCTCCCTTATGCGCATTTAATCTCGTTTCAAGCGTTCCAACGAGATTTTGCCCAAAATCGAGAACGGTTTCGCCTTTAGGAGTTTTAAAAATAGCTATCGGCTCGATGCGTTCCTGTTCTTTTATTTCGGCGCCATCATGCTCGGTTAAGGTGTAAAGCTCGGCGAATTCCGAAAGGTCGCAAACGTCGCTGAAATCAGGCAAAATATTTGCATCATAGATAACTCCATCATAAATATCGCAGAATTTCATCGGCCCTTTGGAAAATTGCCAGGTGTAGTCTGTAAAAATTTGCTCGTTTTCGCCATTTTTATAGTTAATATCAATCGCCGCTATAAGCTGAACGGGCTCGCCGATGGTTCTTTTGGAAATTCTTCCCGAATACCATCCCTTGGCGGTTTCAACAATAAGCGTGTTTTCTTGGCTTAATAGGTCGGTTATATCATAGGTGCAATATAAAAGTCTTTTGTTATATTGCGTGAAGCCCGGCATCAAAACGGATTCGCTAATTCTTTTTCCGTTTATTTCGGCTGCAAAAACACCTTTCGCAGATATTTGAAGAATACAAGAATCGACTTCACCTTTAAGCGCGAAATCCTTTTTGAAAATGGGACATTCGATTGATGAATCCTTTGCGATTATCCATCTTGACTTTTTTATTAGTTCATTATTCATTCTGTTCACAGCTCCTTTCATTAATTATATTATAGCAATAAAAAAGAGTCAATAAGAATTGTGATAAATATAGGTAAAAAAAGGATTTTTTAGCATTAAATGTGTTGAAAAATGCTGCTTGTTGTGGTATAATCTATGATGTATAACTATTATTTTGTTTTTCGTCCTCAAGGAGGTTAAAAAATGCGAGTTGTAGTAAAGGTCGGAACCTCGACCTTAGCCTATAAAACAGGCAGAATTAATATAAGGCATATTGAATCGCTTTGCAGAGTTTTAAGCGATCTTAAAAACGCGGGGCATGAGATGATTTTAGTTTCTTCGGGCGCTATCGGAATGGGCGTCGGCAAGCTTTCGCTTTCGGGTAAGCCTTCTGATATGCCAACAAAGCAGGCAGCGGCGGCTGTCGGGCAGTGCGAGCTTATGTATACCTATGATAAGCTCTTTTCTGAATATAATCATACAGTGGCGCAGATTCTTTTAACAAGTCTCGATCTCGAAAATGAAGTTCGCCATCTTAATTTTAATAACACTATCAACCGCCTTTTGGAGCTTAACGTTCTTCCTGTTATCAATGAAAACGACACCGTTTCAACCGATGAAATTTCCGTTGGTGATAACGATACCCTCGGCGCAATAGTAGCCCAAAGCGTCAGGGCGGATTTGCTTGTGCTTTTATCTGATATTGATGGGCTCTATACTTCCGACCCGCATAAAGATCCTGAAGCTCGCCTTATTGAGAGAGTTGAAGAGCTTAACGAAGAAATACTCAATCTTGGCGGAGATAAAGGCTCTGAGCTTGGAACGGGTGGAATGGCAACAAAGCTGAATGCTGCAGGCATCTGTATGAAATCAGGCGCGGATATGGTTATTGCAAACGGATCCGACCCCGAGGTTTTATATGATATAATCGAAGGCAAGGGCGCGGGAACCCTTTTTAAAGGAGCGAAGCATTAATGAAAACAACCTTTGAGATATTAAACAATGCCAGAGCTTTAAAAAGCTTCGCCTTCGGAATGGATAGCAAAACTAAAAATAAAGCCCTCGAAAAAATGGCAGAAATGCTAAGAAACTCGACTGATGAAATTTTAAAAGCAAATGCATCTGATATAGAAGCATCTCGCGGAATTATTTCCGAAGTTATGATAGATAGGCTTTCTTTAAATCGCGAGAGAATAGAAGGAATGGCAAAGGGGATATTGGAGGTTAAAAACCTTCCTGACCCTTGTGGCAGAATTTTAGATGAATATAAAAGAGCTGATGGGCTCGAAATCAGGAAGGTTTCTTTTCCGGTTGGCGTTGTTGCGATAATTTATGAAAGCCGCCCGAACGTTACCTCAGATGCCGCGGCGCTCAGTTTCAAAAGCGGAAATATATGTATATTGCGATCCGGAAAGGAAGCGTATAGAACCAGTCGCGAGATAGTTAACGCTTTAAGAAAAGCTCTCGCATCGCTTAATATTCCTGAGGATATGATTCAGCTTATTGATGATACCTCGAGAAATAGCGCAAATGAGCTTATGGCGGCGGTCGGATTTGTTGATTTGCTGATTCCCAGAGGCGGAAAAGGCCTTATCAAGGCATGCACGGAGAATGCGAAGGTCCCTTGCATTGAAACCGGAACGGGCATCTGCCATATCTATATTGAAAAAAGCGCAGATAAGGAGAAAGCGCTTAATATTCTTGAAAATGCAAAAACATCCCGACCCTCTGTTTGCAATGCCGCAGAGGTCTGCCTTATCGATGAGGAAATAGCCAAAGAATTGCTTCCGTTAATAAAGCAAAGGCTTGTGGATAATAGAAAAGAAAAAGGCCTCGAGGCGGTTGAATTAAGGCTATGTGAAAAAGCGGGCGCGATAATCGAAGGAACTCCTGCCTCTTCCGAGGATTTTGATACTGAATTCCTTGATTATATTTTGGGAATCAAGATTGTATCGGGAATAAATGAGGCAATAGAGCATATATCTGCCCATTCAACCGGACATAGCGAAGCGATTATAACAACCGATGAAAATGCAAGTGAACGGTTTATAAAGCTCGTTGATTCCGCTGCGGTTTATGTTAACGCTTCAACAAGATTTACCGATGGCGGTGAATTTGGTCTTGGGTGCGAAATGGGAATATCAACCCAGAAGCTTCACGCTCGCGGACCGATGGGTCTTAATGAGCTCAACGTTTATAAATACGTTATAAAAGGCGATGGCCATATAAGATAGGGGGCAAAAAAATGTGTACGATTGGATTCATCGGCTGCGGAAATATGGGCGGCGCATTGGCAAAGGCTGTGTCT
>JAZORV010000073.1:0-2432 GCA_045656785.1 Acutalibacteraceae bacterium
TGTTATACATAATAATTTTTATGCTGAAGGTTATTTTGCTTCTGCCAACGCCTTTCATATAACCGCTTTCAGTACATCAGTAAAGCCTATTAGAGCAACCTTCATTAATATTAAGAACGATATTAAACAACTTTTTAAGAGAAATTTGCCACGCGAAGTTTCCGGTATACCGTTAGCAATATTAACAGGAGATAAAAGCGAAATATCGGATGATTTTTATTCTGACGTGAAGTTCACAGGGATGGCGCACGTTATGGCGGTTTCCGGTCTTCATATTTCAATTATCTGTGCATCAGTAGTTTCTTTCTTATTAAAACTCAAGGTTAATAAGAAATTTTCATATTTTATAGGCTTTATAATTGTTCTTCTTTTGGCTGCAATCGCCGGTTTTTCAGGATCTGTTATGCGAGCAGCAATAATGTATGCCGTGATTGTTTTAGCAAAGCTATTCGTAAGAGCACCGGACACTTTAAATTCTTTAGGCATAGCAGTAACATTTTTGATGTTCCTAACGCCATATAATATATTTTCTGTTTCTTTTGTGCTTTCAACTCTCGGAACTCTTGGAATAGTTGTGTTAATGCCTTTCTTGAAAGAGAAAATAGATTGTTTGTTTGAAAAGCAGAACGTTATAACTAAATTTATAACAAATCATATAAACAGCTTCGCAGTTTCGCTATGCGCAAGCCTGATGATAACGCCTTTTTCTTTGTTTACTTTCGGTTACGTTTCTTTCATAAGTCCAATAATTAACGTTATTTTAACGATTCCGGTTTACCTTCTCTTGCTGTTTACGGTTTTGGCCGTACTGTTTTGTCAAATCCCTTTTATTTCTGATATTCTGTTTTATATTGTGGGGCTTATTTCTTATGCTTTTAAGAGCGTAATTTCCTTCTTTGCCGATATTAAAAATACAGGACTTTTTATAGATGATGAGTTTCTTTATATACTCGTTGCAGCGTTAGTTATTTGTTTTTCACTCGGTTATTTCTTAAGAAAACGAAAATCTTTTAAAATATTGATGTCGGTAACAGCTTGTATTTGTATAATAGCTTCCTTGATAGGGCAGGGCTTCAGTAATGTGAGAAAAACAGAACTATATGTTGTTGATTCTGATAAGCCTTGCATCGTTTTAGTAAGAGGTAATCACGCTGCAGTAATAGGTATAGGTGAAAATAATCGTTCACATAGAAACATTCAACATATAATTGATTCTAATTATTTGGATATTGATTTATTCGCTCTTACAAACACGGAGGAGGGATCAATTTCTCAGGCCAAGAGATTTGCTTCGGAAAATAAGATTAAATGTCTTGTATCTCCATATTTTAATTGCTTAAAAGAGTCTGATGCTACAATTGAAGGCTTTGATGCGCAGCTATGGGGAAATATCAGGATAAAATCTTTTGCTGCTAAATCCGGATATAATATATTAATTAGTATCGATAATGATAATTTCCTAATAGAATCTTATCCTGATAAAAGACTATCGGGTGATGTAATTTTGACATCCAAACCAAATGAAAGCTTCCGATTGCACGGAAAAGAACCTAAATATTTTCTTTATAACGAATTCGAGAATGCAATTAAAGCCTCCCATGAATTAACCGCCTTGGGTGCCAAAACAGCAATTACTAATAGATTTGGAAGCGTAAACATAATCAAAAATAAGGACTCAGTATTGAAATTTCAAAGAAAATGATATACAATAGAATCGGTGGTATAAATGAACGTATTATCGCAAGATGAATTAAAGCGAAAAATTAAAGCAAGCATCTTTGCTCCGGTTTATTTCCTTTGCGGAAATGAACCCTATCTTGTTGCGCATTATACCAACCTTATAATAAAAAATAACGTAAGCGCTCTTGAGGATTTAAATGTCAGATATTTCGATTCAGTCTTTGATGTGGATGAAATTTGCAGTTACGCATATCAAGTTCCGATGGTAAGTGCAAAGAAGTGCATAATCATTACTGATTGTGATTTCAATTCTATGGATTCTGACACCTTCAATAAGTTCATTAATTTAGCTTTAGAACCATCCGATGTTTCTATAATAATATTCAGATATACAGATTTAGAAATGTCCATAAAAACTAAAGTTTACGGAAAATCAAACGAGAAAAGAGACAAATTTTTAAAGGCTCTCGAAGAGGGTGGAGGAGTTATTGCCGAAATTGACCATATGACATCGGGAGATCTTGTGAAAACCCTTGTAAGCGGCGCAAGAAAAAGAAACTGTTCTCTCGATCCAAATGTTGCTCGATATATGATCGACCAGTGCTCTGACGATTTAACTACACTCCTGACAGAAATGGAAAAACTCTGCTCCTATATTGGCGAAGGTGAAATTAATAAAGAACATATTGATAAAATTTGCATTAAATCCATAAGCGTTAGAATTTTTGATATGGCAAAAGCAGTTTTAGCTA
>JAZORV010000074.1:0-2515 GCA_045656785.1 Acutalibacteraceae bacterium
CCTATCGGCTCCGGTTTTAACGAAGATGATTCCAAGCATAAGCAATAATACAAAGGCAACGCCGCCAAAGGCGACCGCCATTATGAGATTTCTATTTAATCCCGAGGACACTTCATATCCTCGCTCTTTAAGGCTAACAGCATATTTTATCAATCCGGATTTTTCTTTTCTTCTTTTAAGATTAACCTTCTCGAAAATTTCGCCAACTGCATCTAAATTCGAGCAAACCTTTCCGACAAAGCCCGTTTTCAAGGAATCCTTATAATGCTGACGGGAGAAATGGCTTGTTATAATATCGGAAGAAGCCGCCGCTATAACGAAGCTTTTCTTCTTTCCCTGCTTCCTTTCGGAAACTGCAAGCAGAGAATAGCTTTCGATAGCCTCAGTATTTGCCATTACCTCTTCTCCCCCAAGCTTCGCCGAAGCGGGCGAAAGAGAAATGCCCTTGGAATCGGTTTTGAGGACCGATATAATTTTTTGCTCATCGGTGCTTTGAGAGAGGGTTATCGGAGTGCATTTATCGATCAGATAAATCCCGTTATTTTTATCGGTTAATTTGGTGTATTTTGAATTTTCGCTTGCGCCGTAGATTCGGGTCTGCCTTGCGAAGCAATCCTTTTCCAAATTGGCGCTCAGGCGATATTCACCCTTCATATTTATTCCCCATTTGGAAAGGAAGGAATACAAATTATCAAGCCTAACGTATTCCTTCGGTGCGAAAAACGCGAGGCTCTTACCCTGCTTTCCGCCATTATCGAGGAAGGCATCGAGAAGCTTCACCTCTTCGAGGGTTATATCTCTGAAGGGGGAGGCAATAACTATCATATCATAGCCATAGAATTGCTCATCGGTAAAAGAAATGCCTTTGAAGCTATATTTACTGTTGGCAAGATAGCCTTTGAGCTGAGCCATATCGGCATGTATCGAAAGATCGGAAATATATGCAACGTTGATATCTCTTCCTTCATTCAGCTCCTTGATGGTTTCTGCTACCATCTCCTCAACCTTTGAGGAAACGACAATCTCCTTGCCCTTTTCTTTCTTCAATTCGAAGAGGTTTTTCGCTCTGACAAGCCTTCTTCTGATTCTTGTATTGCCATCAAAATTAGTTTGGCAGGAAACGAGGAGATCTCCATATTCGAGCTGATAATTATTAAATTCCGCAAGCTTCTCCTCGGAATAGGAGGAGTTGGGGTCAAGGAAGTGAACGGTTATATACTGGTTATATTCCGAAATGGTTTTATAGATATCAACGCATTCTTTAAAAACCGCATTATCCTCTGCAGAAATTCCGTAATAATGCTCGAAAAATTCGCCCGTGGCAAAGTCCTTTTCGCCCGAAATCACAAGAAGCTCAACGTCTCCCTTAACGGACACGAGCAAATCCTTGGTTTGCTCTCCAAGCTTTCTCTCCTCATATGGCAAAATATTCTGATTCTTTTCGATTTCCTTTCGGGTATTGCCGGTGGTTTCGGCGGTGGTGTCGGTCAAAGCCGAAGCCCAAACGGCCTGCAGCATTGAAGCCGCAAAGAAAAGGCACAAAAGCCTTTTTATAATATCCTTTTTCACCCTCGCCTCACCTCTTTTCCTTTTTTAGGGAATTACATTAATAGTTCTTTCTTCTTATATAAACAATTACTGCGATTACAATAAGCGCCAAGGGAATAGCGCCGATGAAAATTATACCTACGAGGCTGTTTTCCGCCTCGGTTGTGGAGGTTACGAAGGTTCTCGTTCCATCCTCAACCATCTTTGGCGCAATAACAAATTCATCCTCATCGGTTCTCGAGGTTACGTTAAGAATATTAACGATAGCTCTGAGGTTTCCGTTTTCGGATTTTGTTCCAACGTCTTCATTTATAATGAAATCGAGCGAAGCGAAGGCGATAACGTAGCTGTTAGCCTCCTCGCCGATAGCTTTGGAAAGGATTACGGCATCCCTTGTTTTACCAACGCTCGGAGCCCAGGAGCTATCAGCATCAACGGGGCGCTCATAGGCCTGAGGGTCGGCGGTTGCGAAGAGGGTTTCGGTTGTGATGGTTTCATCGTCATTCTTTTCAAACGCCGCCTTCATTGAAACCATATCATCCGAAATATAGGCATATCCGCCATTATCAACGGAAGCGGTATAATCGGTATAATTGCTTGCGAGCAGGATATTGGTTTCTCTCGAGGAATAATAGCCCTCGTTCTGAGACCAATATTCATATTCGCTGTTATAAGCGATTCCGTATTCCTCCAAAAGGGCGGAAAGATTCTGATTCTTAGCCGAAACAGAGGTTGCAAAATAGAGAAGGGTTTTTCCCTTTTTGCCATCGTTATGCAGCCATTCTCTTATTCTGTCGCATTCCTCGGCGGTGTAGTCCTCATCGGGAGCGCAGATAACCATAACGGAATACTTAGAAAAATCAGTTTCCAAGATTTCGGGGCAGGGAGTGAATTCATAGGCATTATAGCCTGCGGTTTCGCTCAGCGCCTTAACGTTTTCCTCAGCTCCGCTGGAGTTGGTTGTGAT
>JAZORV010000075.1:0-4142 GCA_045656785.1 Acutalibacteraceae bacterium
GAGAAAGAGAAGCCAAGGTTTTCATTTGATTTCTCATTCCAAGCTCTGTATCATTGAACCACCAAGCAGAGCCCTGCTGAATCTTCATTACTGCATCGCTATTCTGGAAGCAACCGATGATAGAGCCGAGAGCGGCGTTATCGTTGGGGTTGAGAGAATAGAGAATTGTTTTCGGAAGGTTGCCGTTATTTTGAAGCGCATCCAAGAGCTTTGTTAATGCGGCGGGGTCTCCTGCGGAAGCAATACAGTCATAACCTGTGTCTGCACCGATAAGAGAGAACTGCTTCGAGTTAGTATTTCTGACAACGCTCATATGAAGCTGCATTACCCATCCTCTTTTTGCATATTCTGCGCTCAAGAACATAAGAAGCTCTGTATGGTATTTTTTGATTTCGAGGTCTGAAAGAGCCTCGTTTTTGATGCCTTTATTAATAATAGCATTAAGCTCGTCCTTTGTTGCGGGCTCATAGAACATTCCGCTTAAAGAATGGTCGGAAGCGAGGCATCCCATCTCTCCGAAGAAATCCATTCGGATTTTAAAGGCTTCGCAAAGGGAATCAAAATCTTTAACCTCAACGCCCGAAACCTCAGACAGAGTTTTGAGATAATCGCCGAAGCCATCGAGATGGATATTCATAGCCTTATCGGGGCGCCATGCGGGAAGAACCTTAACGTCGAAGGTTTCATCATCTCTTATTAGCTTATGATATTCGAGGCTATCGGCGGGATCGTCAGTCGTGCAGATAAGCTTAACGTTAGACTGCTTTATAAGTCCTCTGACTCTAAATTCATCCTTTTCGAGCTTTTCGTTGCAAATATTCCAAACCTCGTCTGCGGTTTTGGAAGAAAGGGCGCCATGATAATCAAAATAGCGCTGAAGCTCCAGATGGGTCCAAGGATAAAGGGGGTTACCGATAGCTCTTTCAAGCATACGGGCAAACTCGCAGAATTTGGTATAATCATCCGCGCCGCCTGTAACCTTTTCCTCTTCCGTTCCGTTGGTTCTGATAGCGCGCCATTTATAATGGTCTCCGCCGAGCCAAGCTTCGGTTATATTGCGGAACTTATGGTTTTCCCATATCTCCTTCGGGTTGATATGGCAATGATAATCGATTACGGGCATTTTAGCGGCGTAATCATGGAAAAGGGTTTTGGCAGTTTCGGTTGACAAAAGGAAATCCTTATCCATAAAGTTTTTCATAGTTTTTGCCTCTCCTTATTTGAATTAATATATACATTGATATTTTACCATACTTTTACATCGATGGCAAACGATTTTTTCGATATTTTAAGAAAAATCTATATTTTATTTGATTTTGGTTAAAATTCGTGTATAATTACAATATATATAATACTCGAGGAGTTGATTTTAATGGGCTTTAAAGAGATAGCGCCAAAAGAAATAAAAGAAAACGCAATAAAAATGATTTCGGATGAATGGATGCTCATCTGCGCGGGAGATAAGGAAAAGCATAATATGATGACCGCGAGCTGGGGTTTCCTCGGCGAAATGTGGAGCAAGGATTGCGCCATTTGCGCCATCAGACCGACAAGGCACACCTATTCCATCATCGAAAACACCGACACCTATGCCCTCGCATTTATGGGAGAAGGGCATCCTTCGCATAAGATATGCGGTTCGAAATCGGGCAGAGATATTGATAAAGTGGCTGAAACGGGGCTTACGCCCATCTTCGAAAACGGAGCGATGTATTTCGAGGAAGCAAGGCTTGTTATTATCTGCAAAAAGCTCTATACAGACACGTTAAAGCCCGAGAACTTCGAGGATAAGGGCGCAGATGAAAAATGGTATAACAATGATTACCACAAGATGTATTACGGAGAGATTTTGAAGGTTTTAGTTAAAGAATAGAATATAAAAATGGCCGGCTGGGATATATTTCCCAACCGGTCTTTCTTTTAGTTATCTTCTGTTTTTTCTTCCTCAACCTTTTTCCAAAAAGCTTCTCGGCTTTGCCATTTTTCAGTTGCTTCTTCAACAGATATAAAAGCAAAACCATCAAATGGATGATATGGAATCAGCCTTGATACAATCACCTCGGCTAAAACAGTTGCAATAAGAACGATAATTATGGTTTTATTAATTTGCCTACCATTTAAAAAATACCATACAACAGGAAAAAGAGACACAAGATATTGCGGCCATCTGTTTTTCTTAAGCTTGGTTTTGCATACTTTACATTGAGTCTGAAAGTTTTCTCTGCTCAATAGCGATGCTTCCTTATCCAATTTGTTTTTGCAAACAGGACAGGTTCCTGCAAGTAAATGAGGTATACTTTCTTTCTCATCATTATGAGTTTTTCCCGAAATTTTATTAATTACAACCTTTATTCCTCGAAATATAGTTCTTATAATCAAAAAATCTCTGTGTGGTACATATGGCAATGTTAAACTATAAATTAAATTCACAATTATAAGAACAATTGCCGGAATAATTAATATTTTATGGACCGCACTATAACCTAAAAGCACTCCCGCCAATACTAACAAAACAAATGAAGCCACGGTATATTTCCGCCTTAATGCAGTACCACAATTTTGGCAGCGCCAGCGCCGAAAAATCCAATCCCATTTAAAATTTTCCACCGTTAGCTCTTTCCCACAAATAGGGCATTTTTTCATGATTTTTTATTGCTCCTTTGGTTCATCCTTTTTTTCGTTTTCCCTTTGTTCCTTCATCCACTCGCCGTTTTTCTTTTTTCATAATATACGTGCCTCTTCTAAATCTGTGAAACCTACGCCCAAGCTATCCGTTGGAAGAAACCGCGATAATAACTCAGTTGGGATGTTATTTCCCTTTATTTATTATAAAGGATTTATGGGGGTAAAAGCAATTGTGAATAATCATAAAATTGATTGGCGAAAATTGTGCAATATAACAAGAAAGCGTTTGCCGAGAAATTCGACAAACGCTTTTAGCTTTTTTAAATTGAAATTTTATTCTTCTTCAGATTCTTCTGCAGTTGCAAGGTCGATATCCTCATAGGTGATACCGTCTGTTGCGGAATTAAGAGTGATCTTAAGAGCCTTTGCAAAAGCATCAAAATTCTTATTGAATTCAGCATCCTTTAAGATATGAAGGATAGAATCGCGATAGTTTTCGAGGTGGGTATTCTCGCCTTCCTCGTGGTCGTGCTCTTCACCTTCTTTATGTTCATGCTCTTTAATCTCATTGATATCGAGCTTTTCAACCAAGAAAACCGAGCTTCCGTCTTCTGCTTCGAAAATCTTATAAGAGCCAACCTTCATATCCTTGAAATCAGCGAAATTATCAACGTAGTTAATTCCGGGCTCCATAGCGCTAAGGGTCATACCATACTGAGCGAGATAAGAGCCGAAAGCATTGTTACGATAGGTTCCAACCTCGGAGGAATAAGAAACGGTTTCGGCAACATCCTCAGAATATTCACCCTTATCGTTTTTAAGGCTCTCCAAAGTTTCGGGATCGTATTTATCCATAATCTTAACGTAAGCATCAACGAATGCCATTTTGCCGGCTTTAAGCTGATCTCTATAAGATTTCAAAACCTTCTTTGCTTCCTTTACGGAAACAGCTTTCTTTCCTGTTTCTTCTTCGTCACCATCAACACCCTCGCTGGTTGCGATAGAAACGATATTAACAAGGCAGAAGTTTTTATTAAAGTAATCAACATATTCTTCCTCTTTTAAGGGCTTTTCGCCTTTCTCGCCATAGATAGCATCGAAATACTTGCTCTTTAAAGAAGCGGCATCCTGATAATCGCAAACGGTGTTATAACCAACGCCGTTATTATAGAAATAAAAGCTATTTGTTTTCCAGGTTTCTTCATCAACGCTGTTTTTATCAGCCTTTTCGTCCTTGGAAAGCTTGAGCTTGTAGGCATCTGCCTTGATGATGGAAGCGGCATAATCCTTGAGGAGCTCATCGCATCGAGCCTTTACCCATTTTTCGTACTTGGTTTTAACCTCTTTACCGTTCTCATCGGTTTCAACAACCTTATACTTTGCATAATTCTTGATTTCTTTATCAGAATTTGCCTGGTCGATAAGGCTGTTAGCCTCCTGAACGGCGCTCGAAAGAGCATAGAGATACTGAGCAGTTGTGATTTCAACAGTTTCCTTGCTCTTGGAACCCTTGATTT
>JAZORV010000076.1:0-2700 GCA_045656785.1 Acutalibacteraceae bacterium
CGACTTCCTCAAGATTGATCCTGAGGGTGTTGGCAATAACCTCGCGAACTCTCAGATCAAAGATCTCGTTTGCCATATATTACTTATTGAATGCGCTGAACGCCTTGTGTGCCATATAAACGTCAGCCTTGGAAATAACCTCGTAGGGAGCGTGCATAGAGATAACAGCAACGCCAAGGTCGATGGTGTCAATGTTCTTCTGTGCAATATAAGCTGCAACCGTTCCGCCGCCGCCCTGGTCAACCTTGCCGAGCTCTCCATGCTGCCAAACAACGCCTGCATTATCGAGGATTGCTCTGATGCATGCCACGTATTCCGCCGAAGCATCGGAGGTTCCGCCCTTGCCGCCCGAGCCTGTATATTTAGTGATAACCGCGCCATAATTCAAAAATGCGGCATTGCGCTTTTCGTGAACGTCCCCGAAGGTTGGGTCGAAAGCGGCATTAACGTCGGCAGAAAGGCAACGGGAATTAACGATGGCGCTATGAATATCTCCGCCCTGCATTTTGGCAAGAGAATAAATGAAATGCTTTAAGAAATCGGATCTGAGGCCTGTATTTCCGCCTGAACCTACCTCTTCTTTATCTGCGAGGATGGTGATAGCGGTGCGTTCAGGGGCTTCAAGCTCGAAAAGGGCTGTTAAGGAGGGATAAGCGCAAACGCGGTCGTCATGACCATAAGCGCCAATCATCGAGCGATCGAGACCGATATCGCAAGCGGAGAAAGCCGGAACAACCTCCAATTCTGCCGAAAGGAAATCCGCCTCCGTAACTCCGTATTTTTCGTTGAGAAGCTTCATAACGTTGAGCTTAACCGCATCCGATTCATCCGCCGCGTATTTATGGCTTCCGATAAGAATATTAAGCTCCTCTCCGCGAATACCTTCGCGAAGATTTCTCGATTGCTGATCCTTCGCAAGATGGGGAAGCAAATCGGTTATAACGAATTTAGGGTCGCCGTCCTCTTCGCCGATGCAAACGTTTTCGGTTGAGCCATCCTTTTTGCAGAAAACTCCGTGAAGCGAAAGGGGAATAGCGGTCCACTGATATTTCTTGATTCCGCCATAATAATGGGTCTTAAAAAGGGCAAGCTCATCTGCCTCATATAAAGGATTGGGCTTTAAATCGAGGCGAGGAGAATCGATATGCGCGGCGGCAATATTTGAGCCGTTTTCAACAGGCTCTTTTCCGATAACCGCAAGCGCCAAGGCCTTGCCTCGGTTATTGAAATAAACCTTATCTCCTGCTTTATATTTTTCGCCCTCGACGAATTGAACGAAGCCTCTTTCTTCTGCAAGCCTAATCGCTTCGGTTACTGCCTCGCGCTCGGTTTTTGCAGCATCGAGGAAGCTTTTATAGCCATCGCAGTATTCATCGCAAAGCTTAAGCTCTTCTTGAGAGAGGGCGGCTCTGCCGTTTTCTCTTTTTATGAAAAGCTCATCCTTTAATTCCTGAATCTTGTTTTCTTCCATTTTATTTCTTCCTTTCATAAAGTTCTTTATATTTTTTCTCCGCTTCAAGCACTTTTTTAATGTGGTTCTCGGTTTCCTTAAAGGGAAATTTTTGAATTTTCTTGCCATCGGGGGAATATTTTTCATCATTCAGCCATTGGTTGACCCTTGATGGGCCTGCATTATAAGCGGCAATAATAAGGGTCTTATCTCCCTCAAATTTCTCGGATAGATAGGAAATATAATAAATTCCAATGCGGAGGTTCTGCTCGGGGTCGGTGATTTTTTCGGGGTCAAGGGATGCGCCCGTAAGTTCTTTTGAGAGAAAGGCGAAGGTTTCATCGGTCAGCTGCATCAGCCCCTTTGCTCCTGCCCTTGATTCTGCATTTTTATCAAAATTACTCTCGCTTTTTATGAAAGCATAAGCAAAGCTTGGCTCAACCTCATATTCCGCGCAATATTTTTCAACGTATTCGCTGTAGTCCCTCGGATAAAGCTTGTGCATTATAAAGCCATAGAGCTTATCGATTCCCAAAAGCAAAAGGGTAATGATTATCACCACCGCCAAAAGCTTTTTTAAGGGGGAAAGCAATCTGAGGAGCCTCAACTAATCCCCTCCTTCAAATGAGATAATAGCTCGCTTGCCTTATCTTCGAGCGAAGAAAGGCCCTCGTTATTATATATTATATGCTTGCAACGCTCCAAATAAAAGTCGTCTGTTTTTCCTGCGCTCATTCGCCTTTCGGCTTCCTCTTTGCTGATTCCGTCACGCAGTATAATTCGCCTTAATCTATCCTCTTTTCGGGCAAGCAGACCGATTACAACCTCGCAAAGGGAATCGGCGCCCGATTCAAAAAGGGTAGGCGCATCGAGAAGGATATATTTTTCGCCCGATTTTCGAGCTTCTTCTATCTCCTCTTCTATCCTCGAAAGAATGAAGGGAAGGGTGATGCTGTTTAATTTTTCGGTGTTTTCGGGGGATGAAAATGCCTTTTCCGCGAGCTTTTTTCTGTTGAGCTCTCCGTTTTCGATAACCCCTTTAAAGGCTTGCTCCAAGCTCTCTAACAAAGGCGAATTTTTAGAGGTGCATTCCCTTGCGGTTTTATCGCAATCTATATGAAAAAAACCAAGCTCGCGCGCCTTTTCGCAAACTGTGCTTTTGCCAGCGCCCGTAGGCCCTGTTAACCCGATTATAAGCATTTTTTCACCTCCAAATTCAGCCGTCAGATGGCAGACATCAGACGGCAGAC
>JAZORV010000077.1:0-2048 GCA_045656785.1 Acutalibacteraceae bacterium
CCGCTAAGCTTTTCCTGAGTTCCTTCGAGGGCTTCGCCGATTAAAACAGAGCCTTCGGAAATGCGGTTCTTATAATCCGCAAGGATAAAGTTTTCTCCCAAAAAGGCGTCGCTTACGGGGAGAGTTTCGGCATCTATGATAATTTCGAAGCCTGCTCCGTCGAGATTGTAGGTGGCTTTCTTGCCTGAAAAGTTATCGAAGGAGAAGCCTTTTTTAATGGTGAGATCGTGGCATTCTGCGGGCATGACCTTTAAGGGGAGGCTTGCCCCCGAAACGGGGTTGAAAAGCCTGGCTTCAACCTGCTGATCTCCCTCGTTTAAAGAAACTCTTGAGAAATGAAGGGTAGATAAAAGGCTTGCGGAAGAGCCCGAAACTTTAAATACCTTCAGATGCTTATGGGGCTGGAGTTTTTTAATATCCGAGGTAACGTCTCTTTCCTTAATGGAAAAAAGCTCGTCGGGGCAATCAATTATAAATCTGCCATCCTTTTCGATGACGGGGGAATTAAAATAGCTGTCTTGATTTATCAGGTAATTTCTCAGCGCGTTGAGATCTCTGTTTCTTACGTGGAGGAATTTTTGCCTGCAGCTAAGGTGGGTTGAAATTAAAATATCTTCCGAAATGTTTCTGTCTATATAGGCGTTTATATGCTCTAAAACCTCCAGTGCGGCTTCATCCGATAAAAGCTTGCAGTTGTTAACGAATATCGTGAGGTCGGTTTCGAGGTCCTTGATAAGCTTTACGCGAACAAGCTCTTCGGGGGCTTCGTGCTGTCTGAAAAACTCGTTATTCTTTTCCATTACGGCTATTCTGTCCGTAAGATTTTTCATATTTGAAATGTTCTGCGTTATGGAGGCGGTAATTCCATCTCTCTGGCGCCAATAATAAAATACGGATTTCGCTATCGATACGTTCTTCGCCAGAAAATGCATCGGAATTACAACGGGGATATCCTCGTAAAGCATTTTTTCGGGGAAGCGGAAATTATATTTGTTTATAAAATCCATCGAAATCAGCTTGTTGCAGGAGGTTGTGTCGTTTATCAGGGAAAGATTTTTCGTTATATGGGTTGCTTCTTCTTTGATGGGCAGAAATGCGGAGTTATGAAGCTTTGATTTGAAGAAGCCTGAGGAATTAAAGCGGAGCGCGGAGCAGGTTGCCATTTCGCTGTTGTTTCTTTCGGCAGCCGCAAAAAGAACCTCATAATAATCCGGAGGAATGATATCATCCGAATCAACAAAACCGATATATTTTCCCTTTGCTTTGGAAATGCCAAAATTTCTCGCATGGCTAAGGCCTCCGTTTTCGATATGATGGCATTCGAAATTCGGATGAGTTTTGCAGTATTCATCAGCCATAAGACCGCTTTTATCGGGCGAGCCGTCATCAATAAGAAGAACCTGAATATTGTCTTTAGTCTGGTTGTTTATCGAATCGAGACATTCTATAAGATATTCCTCAACGTTATAGATGGGAACAACAACCGTTATATCATAAAGCCATTTGTTTTCGGGCATATAATCTTTTCCTCCTGCTATAGTTTAAAAAAGCACCCGATATCATCTTTAAATATCGGGTGCTGAAGAAATCAGAAATTAAGCCTTGTTAACAGAGCCGAAGATCTCCATTTTCTCTTTAACGGTTGCCTTGATAGCTTCAACACCGTCTGCGAGGAGCTTTCTCGGGTCAAAGCCCTTACCCTCTAAATCCTTGCCTGCTTCAACGTATTTTCTGGTAGCAGCGGCGAATGCGAGCTGACATTCTGTGTTAACGTTGATTTTAGAAACGCCGAGAGAGATAGCCTTCTGGATCATCTCGGTGGGGATGCCTGTGCCACCGTGGAGAACGAGGGGCATAGTTCCTGTGAGCTCCTGAATCTTTGCGAGGGTATCGAAGGAAAGACCAGCCCAGTTTTCGGGATATTTTCCATGAATATTGCCGATTCCTGCCGCCAGCATGGTTACACCGAGATCAGCAACCATTTTACACTCGTTGGGGTCAGCACACTCGCCTGTTCCGACCACACCGTCCTCTTCACCTCCGATAGC
>JAZORV010000078.1:0-5059 GCA_045656785.1 Acutalibacteraceae bacterium
TGCTTCCTGCCATTTAACCCACAAGGGGCAAGTGAGGCAAACGGAAGAATAAGTACCCGAGATAAGGCCGATAGCCATCGGGATAGCGAAGGTTCTAAGAGTTGTGAGACCAAAGAACTCAGCAACAAGACCAACAACTACAACCGCAATAAAGGTTGTTAGAGATGTTACGATAGTTCTGCCCAAGGTTTGGTTAACAGAAAGGTTTGTAACCTCGGCGATGGGCATGCTTCTGTTCTTCTTGCGGTTTTCACGAATACGGTCGTAAATAACGATGGTATCGTTAAGAGAATAACCGAAGATAGTAAGAACAACTGCGAGGAAGTTCATATCTATCTCGAGGCGGAAAACGATGCAAGCGATAAACGCGATAAGAACGTCATGCAATAGCGCAAGAAGCGCAAAGAGAGAAGCGGAAAGACCGCCGATATTGCGGAAGCGGAAGCCGATATAAACGATAACGAGAATAGCGGCCAGTGCAACTGCAACGAGGCTCTTTACGAAGAAGCTACTTGCGATGCTTGCTTCAACAACGTTCGAGTCCTGACTCGTGAATTTCGTTTTAAGCTTCTTATCAAGAGCCGATTTAAGCTCGTTATGAATTCCTTCGCTCTCGCCTTTTTCATCCTTTTCAGAAGCAACAGCAACACCGGGAACTGTGATAATAACTGTTTTATTATCCTCTCCCTCTTCGGAGATAGCGGCTTCTGCAGTCGAAACAGAACCCTTCTCACCGAGAACCTTTTCTGCAACGTCCTCAACCTTATCAACGTCAACCTCGCCGGAATAAGAATATGTGAATCTTGAACCGCCGCGGAAGTTAATATCAAGGTCAACACCGAAAATGGCGAACATGATAGCGCCAATAACCATTATCGAGGCCGAGATAATAACAAACTTTTTCCAATTTCCAACGAAATTAAAATTCCACTGTTTCATTATTTCGCACCTCCATATAACCAAGGCTTACGGAACGCCTTGAATCTTGCAATTCCCTTAAGGAGGATCTTGGACCAGAACACTGCCATAATGAAGTTAGCTATAACACCAACGATTAAGGTATAACCGAAGGAATAGATAGAACCTGCGATAGAGGAAGTGAAGAATCCGAGAACCCAGGAGAATAACTTATAGAAGATTCCATCGGTTGTTCCGAAGGCGCCCATCAAAACGATAGCAACGAGAACGTTGGTAACGTTACCATCGAGAATTGCGCTGAATGCATTTGAATATCCCTTATCGATAGCGCTATCAAGGGTCTTTCCATTTGCAAGCTCTTCTCTGATTCTCTCTGAAGTGATAACGTTTGAGTCAACACCCATACCGATAGAAAGAATCATACCTGCAATACCGGGAACGGTAAGAGTGAATGACTCCCAAGTATCAAAGAATCCGGAAGCTGCGGCAACCATAACCGCTGCCTGACCCATAAGGGTTATGCAAGCGATGAAGCCGGGAAGCCTATATTTGAAGAGCATGATAAGGCAGATTATTGCGAAAGCGATAACTGCTGCGATAACCATTACCTGCAAAGCATCGCTACCTAAAGTAGGAGCAATTATCTGAAGCTTTGAGCTATCTGCGGAAACTGCGAAGGGAAGCGCACCTGCATTGATATTATCTGCAAGCTCTTTCGCTGCTTCATAGCTTTCCATACCTGTTATCTGAGCTTTACCATCGTTGATTTCAGCCTGAACTGTGGGAGCAGAAATCATTAAATCATCCATCCAGATGGATATCTGCTTGCCCATTTGCTCTTTTGTAGCAGAAGCAAACTTTGCTTTGCCCGAGCTCTTAAGGCTCAAGAAAACGATAGGCTCGTTGGTTTGCTGATCATAGCCTGCCTGAGCATCATCAACGTCATCACCTGTTAAAACAAGGCTGGATTTTAAGGAATCGGGATTCGATTTAACGGTTTCGGCATCAGGAGTATCCTTATAGAATCTCAAGTTTGCCATCTGGCCGATTTCGTTAACAACCTCTTGCGGGTCGAACTGCTCATCCTTAGATGCGCCCTGGGGGAAACGAACAACAACGTGATGCTGATCGTAATCAACAAAAACCTCATAATCGGTTATGTTATGGTTGACAAGACGGGTCTCGACGATCTTCTTCGCCGCATCCATATCTGCTTCTGATATCTTGTCTTCATCAATTTCGGGAGTGAAAACTGCTTCAACACCGCCGCTGATATCAATACCCCAACGGATCTCGGAAGCGCTTTTAATTCCGAAATGGAAAGTGTTTTTATCGCCATAATAGTTGTCAAACGAAACACCGAAGAAGGTTACGTATGTAAACGCCAACAACAGAATGAGAGCGATGAAAAACTTTACTTTTCCTACTCTTTTCATAGGTTCTGCCTCCATATAATTCTTGTGCATACATTTCAAAGTAATGAAATATATATAAATTCACTTATTAATTATATAAAATTTTCTTATAAATGTCAATAAATAATTATTTATTTTAATAATGTTTTTTATTTTTCTTTCAAAATCTTTTCCAACGCCGCATATTTAACCGAAATAGCGAGCAATTCGCTTGCCGCATCAAGCTCAGAAACGGTTGGGAAAGAGGGAGCAATTCTGATATTGCTGTCATCAGGGTCGAGCCCATAAGGATAAGGCGCGCCTGCCCCCGTTAAAACAACGCCTGCCTCGCGGCAAAGCTCAACCACCTTTTTAGCGCAGCCGTTCATAACGTTTAAAGATATAAAATAGCCACCTTTAGGCTCTGTCCAACGGGCAATCCCGAGCCCAAAAAGCTCCTTATTGAATCTTGAAATAATAGCTTCAAACTTCGGGCGCAATATTTCGGCATGCTTTCTCATATGCGCCATAATATCATCAATATTTCTGAAGAATCTTGCATGGCGAAGCTGATTTAATTTATCGGGGCCGATGGTCTGGAAGCTCATTCTCTTCTTCAAGAAGGCAACGTTTCTCGCGCTCGCCGCCTCCGCCGCAACGCCGGCGCCGGGGAAGGTTATTTTAGAGGTTGAAGCAAACTTAATAACCATATCCTCATTGCCATATTTCTCGCATTCCTCCAAAAGATTCGGGATATAGATTTCCTCATCGGTTAAATGATGAACGCAGTAAGCATTATCCCAAAGAATTCTGAAATCCTTTGAAGCAGGTTTAAGCTGAGCTATCTCATCGATAACCTTATCGCTATAAACGATTCCGCTTGGATTGGAATATTTCGGAACACACCACATACCCTTAACGGTTGGGTCCTTAACCCATTTTCTAACCTCATCCATATCCGGGCCGTCCTCATTTAAAGGAATGTTTATCATCTTAATTCCAAAATATTCGGTAATTTTAAAATGCCTGTCATAGCCGGGAACAGGGCAAAGGAATTTATTATCCTTCTGAAGCATCCAAGGAGTTCCGCCCTCATAAGAACCATGAGTCATAAACTGAGCCACAGTATCAAACATCATATTAAGGGATGAATTTCCGCCAACGATAACCTGGCTGGGCTCTACGTTCATCATGGTTGCAAAAAGCTCTTTAAGCTCAGGAAGGCCATCAAGACCGCCATAATTTCTGCAATCTATCCCCGTTTCGTTATGATAATCCTCGTCGGCTTTCACCATCTTAAACATAGCGGCGCTGAGATCCATCTGTTTCGGACTCGGAATGCCGCGCGCCATATTAAGGCTGAGGTCTCTAAGGCAAAATTCCGAATATCTCGCCTTAACAAGCTCAAGCTCCTTCTCGAGCTCCTCTCTCGAATATTCTTCGTATTTCTTCATAAATACATCTCCTAAATAAATATACTCTAATAATATATACCAAAACGCTTGGATTTGCAACTGATTTTTGAATTTTCCTGCTAATTTATAGGCAATTCAAAAAAAGGCAAGCCCACCCTCTGCCTTCGATTTTCAGAAATCAGGGGGTGGGATTATTCTATTCCACGTCTGCTTGCTCTATGCTGTCTATAACGTCCGAATTAAAATTGATAACATAGTTATCCCCTTCATCGGACACATATCGGCTGAATTTGGAATTGAGGTAGCTGTCTTTTGCTTGAACACGCCAGGCAGGTTCACCTATTTTTTCTATATAAACGATAAACCAACCGTTATAATTTTCTATCACGCTGACATCCTTTTCAGCTCTTTTTTCAGAAAACACCCAATCTCTTATATCGGCGCTCTCATCCGTGAAAGAGCTTTTGAAAAGACCTTCTTGAAGCCCACCATAGTTTTTTGTGGCATCATCCGATGAGTTTTCTTTAGCCTCCCTTTCGAAAGCAGAAACGGAAAACTCCTCCGCCTTGAGCCTTTTGAGGCATTCATCGGCCGCTTTCTTTGCATCCTTCTTTGTTCCGAAGGCATCAGTAGAGAAGAAAATCTGCCTTATATCAACAGAGCTGTATTCCTCTCTATGCATAGGGGTTAAGAGGTAATAAATGCGATAGAATCCGTTCTCGCTATCCTCAACAATTTTCGTATCCCCTGCTTTTCTTTCCTCGTTGAAAGCCCAAACCAAGCCCGAATCGGCGCTATTATAGGAAACATCTTTATAAGTGCAGCTTTCGAGAGCTTGTTTTATAGCTTCTCTGATCTGTGTTGGGTTATAATTGCTTCCATCCTTATCGATATAATAATCGGTGATATATTCCTCTATTTGTTTTTTGAAGGCTTTGGGGCTCTTTTTTTCTGCAAAGCGATTTGCCGCTGCGCCCGCATCAAGTTTCTGAGCGCTATCGGTTGGAGAAAATACGGTTTCGAACGCGAGATAATCCACCTTAGAAAAGCTCTTTTTTCTATCGGAATAATACTTTTCAAGGTCATCATCGGTTACCTTTAATTTCTCCGAATACTTGTTAAAGCACTTATTTCCAAGTCTTTGAAGCTCAAGAATTTTTTTAACGTCATCAACTTCGACTGTGTTTCCGTAGGTCTTTTTTATATATTTTTCAACCGTGATTCCATCTTCCTCGGCAAAATCCTCTATAATCGAGAAATCCTTTTCGACCTGCTTCTTTTCAGATTTTGAGAGTTTTATTTTTTCCTTTCGGGCAAGCTCTTCAACTATGA
>JAZORV010000079.1:0-4325 GCA_045656785.1 Acutalibacteraceae bacterium
AGGCTTTTATGGGATTTTATCATTTTCTTGGCATCATTTATATACCAATTTGTAACCGCTTTTTCCGCAGGAGCGTTTATAATTTTGGCAAGGATAACGGTTAATGCAGGCAGGAAAGCCAAAACAAGGGTTGCAAGATAGATATAATGAATATCCAAAATCGCGCCCAAAACTATTGGAAAAGCCAAAATCAGGCTTGCTGAAAAATATTGCCTTTTAACTCTCGATGTAAAAACGAGAGGCTTTATTGATTTTTTTTGCCTTAAATGAGCATAGTAAATTTTAAAAGCAGTTGATATCGCGCTTATTATCAGAAGCGGAATATCAAGGTTTAAAATAAGGAATATGGCAGATAAAATCAAAAATATTAAAGAAATAACAAGGCGGAAGGAGAATTCACCCTTCATCCAGCGATAATATCGCGAAATAAAATATGAATTTTGCTGAAGCATCTGTGCTTGCCTTGTAAAGGAAAAAATTCCTCCGAGCGCAACAATAGCTAATGAAATGATTTTAAGCATTTATTTTCCGCCTTTCAGGATAAAAAGCTTTTTAGAATAGCAATAACTTCGTAAGGGCTTCTGATAAAGGAGAAATGGTCGGCCCCTTTTATAACGCAAAGCCCACTGTCGGGAATGAGCTTTTCCATCTGCTTTGCATCGGATAGAGGAGTATCCATATCGTTTTCGCCCCAAATGAGAAGAGTGGGGCAGGAAATATTCGGCATAATGGGTCGCAAATCTTCTTTTATAACGTTTACCATCGTTTTTCTCATAACCTCGGGTGCCGAGCGATAGTCTGCCGAGCCGAAATGCGCGCGAGCCGCTTCCAACATATTTTCCGAATATTTTTTAATTATGGGAAGAGTTAAAAACCATTTAACGGTTTTAAAGCTTGCGATTTTGATTTTCTTTTTTAAGGTTTTCTTGGCGGGGATTCCTGCCGAATCGAAAAGGATGAGCTTTGGTGGGGTGATAGAGCCCTCAGCAACTAATTGCAGACAGATTCTTCCGCCGTGAGAATGACCGCCTAAAATCGGGTCTTTAATTCCGAGCTTATCTAAAAACTCAAGAATAAACCTGCAGTAATCAGATAATTGCCAAACTTCTTTTAATATTTCGCTTTCTCCGCATCCCGGAAGGTCGAGCATGATTAGCTTATATCCCGAAAAGGCGGTTTCAATAGGCTTCCAGGGGAGCATAGAAGAACCCCATCCGTGGATAAGCAAAAGGGGATAACCCTCGCCTTCAATGGTATAATTTATTTTTAGTCCGTTGATTTCAATGAACATAACAGCACCTCAAAAAATTTCATACATTATACATTATACCAAACTTTTCCGCAAATTTAAACCCCTAATATTTAATAATTATATATTTATTTTAATTTTATATACATTATTGGAGTTTTGCCATTTAAGAAGGCTTGAAAAATTGCGAAAATTACAAAAGATTACAAATTATAAAAAAACTATTGACTTTAGCAAGATAAAGTGGTAATATGTTAATACACTAAAACGAACCGATATTAATTTTGGTTCAAACGGAGGTAAATATTATGAAAAAATTATTAGCACTTATTATGGCATTAGTAGCAATCGCTTGCTGCTTTGCTGCTTGTTCAAACGACAAGGAAGAAAAAGATTCTAAGGATTCTAAGGATAAGATTATCGTTGGCTACACAATTTATGAGCCAATGAACTATCTTGATGAAAACGGTGAGCTTATCGGCTACGATACCGAGCTTGCAGAAGCTGTTTTTGCAAACCTCGGTTATGAAGTTGTTTTCAAAGAGATTAAGTGGGAAAACAAATACACCGACCTCAATTCAGGCGCAATAGATTGCGTTTGGAATGGATTCACCTGCAACACCGCCGACGATGACGGAGTTCTCCGTTCGGAAAAGGTTGACTTCTCCTATAACTATATGGAAAACCTTCAGGTTGTAGTTACAAAGAAGGATTCTAAAATCACAAGCGCAAAAGACCTTAAAGGAAAAATCGCAGATGCTGAAATCGGTTCTGCAGGCGAAGCTTATGCAAAAGGCTTGAATGAAGACATTATCTTCAAGGGCGCAACAAAGCAGACAGATTGCTTGCTTTCCGTTAAAACAGGCGCTGCCGATGCAGCTGTTCTTGATGCTCAGCTTGCAAAGAGCTATTGCGGAAAGGGCGACTATGCCGACCTCGTAGTTGTTGATGCTCTTTCGAGCGACGTTGAATACTATGCAATCGGCTTCAAGAAGGGCAGCGATTTAACTGCAAAGGTTAATGAGCAGCTCGAAGCTCTCGCTAAAGACGGAACAATCGCTGAATTAGCAGAAAAATATGGTGTTTCCAACACTGCTATCGTAGATTTTGCCGACCAGAAATAATTTAATATTTTGGAGAAAATTGAATGTCATTCTTAGAAGTTGTAAATTTCTTGTTTGATGGCTTTAAAATATCCTTGCTAATCTTTGCGGTGACGCTGCTATGCGGCGCACCGCTTGGTTTGCCTATAGCCTTCTGTTCAATGAGTAGAAACAAGGTTATTAGAGCCATAACGAAAGTTTTTGTCTGGATAGTTAGAGGAGTTCCTCTTATGCTCCAGATTTTTATAATTTACTACGTTCCTTCGCTTGTTTTCGGACTCGATATTTGGACAAATTTAAACCTATTATTCACAGAAGGGAAAACATTGTCCTATGCGGGAAGCGTAATTGCAGTTTTGATTGCATTTGTGCTTAATTATGCTTGTTATTTTTCAGAGATTTATCGCGGCGGAATAGAGAGTATTTCTAAAGGTCAATATGAAGCGGGATATGTTTTGGGATTAACCAAAAAGCAGATTTTCAGAAAAATAATCTTAAAACAGGTTGTTAAAAGAATAGTCCCCCCAATGTCTAACGAGATTATAACCCTTATTAAGGACACCGCCCTTGCTAACTGTATTATGGTTGGTGAAATCATCTATAAAGCTAATATCCTTGCCTCTACAAGAGCCCTCATTTGGCCCTTGTTCTTCACAGGAGTTTTCTATTTGATTTTTGTTGGTCTTTTAACAATAGTTTTAGGAAAACTTGAGAAAAAACTCGATTATTTCAAGAGTTAGGAGGAAGGAAATGTCTGTTTTAGAGGTTAAAAATATAAAAAAGCGCTTCGGAAAAACCGAGGTTTTAAAGGGCATTGATTTCTCCTTAGAGAAGGGCGAGGTTCTTTCCATTATCGGCTCTTCGGGAAGCGGAAAAACAACCCTTCTTCGCTGCCTTAATTTCCTTGAAACCCCCGAAGAAGGAAGCATAACGGTTGATAATAAATGCATATTTGACGCCGCGGAGCATAAAAAGCTCAGTGATGAAGAGGTTAGAGAAAATCGCCTTCACTTCGGGCTCGTTTTTCAGTCCTTTAATCTTTTTCCGCAGTATAGCGTGCTTAAAAATATCACCTTAGCTCCAACTCTTCAAAAAAGAGGAACTGCCGAAGAAATAGAAAAATCTGCGCTCGAGCTTATAGACCAGGTTGGGCTTTCGGATAAGGTTAATTCCTATCCTTGCGAATTATCAGGCGGTCAGCAGCAGCGCGTTGCCATTGCTCGCGCCCTTGCTTTAAAGCCTGCTATCCTTTGCTTCGATGAGCCAACAAGCGCTCTCGACCCTGAGCTTACAGGGGAGGTTTTGAGGGTTATAAAAGGTCTTAAAGGCGAAGACAGAACAATGATAATCGTAACCCACGAAATGGAGTTTGCTAAAAACGTTTCGGATAAGATTATTTTTATGGCAAATGGCGTGATAGAGGAAATCGGTACTCCTGACGAAATCTTTAATAATCCCAAAAGCGAGCTGACAAAGGCTTTCTTATCAAAATCCTTGGAGGATATTTAAAATATGAGAAGGCTCATAAGCTGTATGCGCGCCGCAATCGAGCGATATGAAATGATAGCTGATGGCGATAAAATTTGCGTTGGTGTTTCGGGCGGCAAGGATTCTATGGCGCTTTTAGTGGCGCTCGCTGAAATGCGAAGGTTTCTTCCATGGAAATTTGAAGTTATCGCGCTTTCTCTCAATATGAATTTTGGAGGTCAACCCTCCGATTTTTCTGAGGTTGAGGAGCTTTGCAGAAGAATAAAGGTCCCTTATATTGTTAAGGATACTCATATAGGGGAAATAGTTTTCGACGTCCGTAAAGAAGAAAACCCTTGTAGCCTATGCTCAAGAATGAGAAGGGGAGCGCTTCATGATGCCGCTAAGGAGCTGGGGTGCAATAAAATTGCGCTCGGACATCACCTCGATGATGCGGTTGAAACCTTTTATATTAATCTTTTAAGAAATGGAACCGTCGGTTGCTT
>JAZORV010000080.1:0-1731 GCA_045656785.1 Acutalibacteraceae bacterium
CGGAATATTCCGTCCCGCTTTCAAAGATAATTAAGGACTTTTCTTTGGAAATTGTCTATACTCCGTCTTCGCCGGAAGAGATTCTGATATATAGCCCCGAAATAAATAAGCCGGGTATTCAGTTTAGCGGCGATTACGAATATTATGACGATACCCGTATTCAGGTTATCGGAAAAAGTGAGGATAGCTTTCTTTATAACCACAAACCCGAGGAATGCGAAAGGATTATAAGAACCTTCTTTGAGCATAAGCCTCCTGTGGTAGTTATAACTCGAGATTTGCCGGTGTCAGCTTTAATGCTTGAAGCTGCAAAGCAATATGAGATACCGATTTTAAGAACAAGCGATGCAACGTCATCCTTTATGTCAGCGCTGATTGCTTTTCTTAACGTTCAGCTCGCTCCGAGAGTTGTGCGCCATGGCGTTTTGGTCGAGGTGTATGGCGAAGGTGTTCTCATTTTGGGAGATAGCGGAATTGGTAAAAGCGAAACCGCGATCGAGCTCGTTAAAAGAGGTCATCGTCTTATTGCTGATGATGCTGTTGAAATAAGAAAGGTTTCTTCGAAATCTCTTGTTGGATCTGCGCCTGAAAATATCAGGCATTTTATCGAGCTTAGAGGAATCGGCATAGTGAACGTCAGAAGAATTTTCGGTGTCGGCTCTGTTAAGCTTACCGAGAAAATTGATATGATTATAAATCTTGAGGCTTGGGATTCAAGCAAGGTTTATGATAGAATGGGCCTAACCTCGGAAACAACGAATATTTTAGGATTGGACGTTGTGTCTGTCAGCATCCCTGTAAAACCGGGTAGAAACTTAGCAGTTGTTATAGAGGTTGCCGCTATGAATAACAGACAAAAGAAATTAGGCTATAACGCCGCGGCTGAATTGTTGACAAAGCTTGGCATGGATGACCCCGGTTTAGAAGAACATAATAAAGAGGTTGATCCCTTTTAGAAATATGGAGGAATTTAAAATGTATAGAGTTGGAATTGATTTAGGAGGAACTAATATTGCAGTTGGAGTTGTTGATGAAAACTGCAATATAATCGGAAAAGGCGGAGTTAAAACAAGAGCTCCAAGACCTGTTGAGGAAATCTGCGATGATATTGCAAAGGCTGTTAATCTCGCGCTTGAGGATGCTAAGATGACTCTTGAAGACATTGAGGCTGTTGGAATCGGATGCCCGGGATCTGTTGACCCTATAACAGGTATCATCGGATTTTCAAACAACTTAGGATTTTCTAATGCACCCGTTGTTGCTCTTTTGGAAGAAAGAATCGGTAAAAAGGTTCATATAGATAATGATGCAAATGCGGCGGCTCTTGGCGAAATGATCGCAGGAGCAGGCAAAGGAACAAAGGATTTCGTTGCTATTACTTTAGGTACTGGCGTTGGCGGCGGAACTATTATCGGCGGTAAGATGCTTTTAGGCAGTAACTATGCAGGTGGAGAGCTTGGACACACCGTTATTAAATTCGATGGTGAGCCTTGCAACTGCGGCAGAAGAGGCTGCTGGGAGGCTTATGCTTCTGCTACTGCGCTTATCCGCCAGACTAAGGAAAAGATGCTCGCAAACAAGGAAAGCAAAATGTGGGAGCTTGTTTCGGGTGAAATTGAAAACGTTAACGGAAGAACTGCTTTTGATGCTATGCGCTTAGGCGATAAATGGGGAACAGAGGTCGTTGATGACTATTGCCACTACGTTGCAATCGGAATTGTTAACATTATA
>JAZORV010000081.1:0-8995 GCA_045656785.1 Acutalibacteraceae bacterium
AAAATACTCCTTAATATTCCCTACCCCCTCAAAATTAATATCTACATTATAACATCGTCTTAAGAACGATACAAGGGGTATAACGGAATTTTTTGGAAAAATCGAGAGTTTTTTAACGTTGCATATCATCATTGCGAAGTCCTTTTTTATACACGCTTCGCGTGATAATATGCTGTACTGACGGACTGATGAGATGCAACGATAGCAACGCTATCGTTGATGATATGCCCTTGCTTTCGCAATGGATAAAAAATCCAAGTCCGAAGACTTGGATTTTTTAAAAGGGTTGAACAAATCCTAAGTAAATATAAAATTCAACCTATAAGTTCGAACCCATACGTGTTTTAGAATGAAATATTTTCCTTACGGAAAATATGAAATAATTCACTATCGTGAATTGTGAAATTTTCTGCTTTAGCAGAAAGTGAAATAAAATTCGCATCAAAACATTTGCGAAGCAAATATTTCATACGCACAGCGTATTTCATAGCGAAGCTATTTCACTCGCCGCAAGGCGAATTTCATTGAAAAAAGCACCGACAAAGTCGATGCTTTTTTCTTGGCAGCGGAATAGGGATTCGAACCCCAACAAACAGAGTCAGAGTCTGTCGTGCTACCGTTACACAATTCCGCTATATATTAGTTATTATATTATTGCTGACCTTTTGAACAAACACAGTCGAGTTCTGCCAGCCGTTACACAATTCCGCTATATATTAGTTATTATATTATTACCGACCTTTGGAACAAACACAGTCGAGTTCTGCCAGCCGTTACACAATTCCGCTATATTGAAGCTAGCTACTTGCAACATCAATTATTATACAACAAAAAAGAGATTTGTCAAGTCTTTTTTGAAAATTTATTCTTAATTCTTTTCTGAATTTATTTATTAGTATATATAATAGCTTTTTCTTTCGACCAGATGCTCGAGCATAACACTTACAGCACGGGTTTCGCTCAAAAATTCGTCGCTTTTCTCTTTTGCTAATAACGGAAGTTTCGAGATAACAACGCCAATATTCTCAAGCGCTTCAGAATTTGATACATAAAACAACTTATCCTCTGCTCTTTTCCATATTTTTTCAAGCGCTTTTGCGCTTTTTGAGGCGTTATTAAAATTCTTTTTTTCAAAACTTTGAGTCATTTCTTCTATGCAAATCTGAGCATCATTAAAGCTTGCATATATAGAGTTATTTTCGAATACACAAAGCCCTACAGTAAAGCTTAAAAGCAATGCAACTACTATTACTCTTGTCAAAACTCTTTCTCCTTTTCTATAACAACCATTTCTCCATAGCAATCGAGTGTCATAATCATAACGTCCTTAAGCATACAGCCTCTTTTATTTAAAAGCTTAATTACGTCGCTTTGCTCTATTTCAAGATCGTCAAGCCCTCTTTTAACAAAGCTTCCATCGCTAATTATCAGAATCGGGCAGCCATCCTTTTCTTTTTTGGCTTTAGAAACGTCTCCGACCTTTGCATTTCTGTACTGTGGTTTTTGAAGTACGCTTAGCTTTCCGTTCGTTTCAAATATAGCATAGGAGACCTCCCTTATATCGAAGATTCCCTGCTCTCTCAACATTTCCACAAGATCATCAACAGTTAACCTAAGCTTTTTCATTCTATGCTGAAGGATTCTTCCGCGTTTTATAATAACTGCGGATTTTCCGTTTGTTAGATTATTTATTAAATTACTTTTAAGAGTTAGATACGCCATAATGAATTCAAACGAAACCAAGGCGAATATTGCCGATACTGCCGTCAGGACTGGTTGAGAAGAATCCTGAATTGGTATCGCAGCAATTTCAGATATAAGAAGAGTGACAGCAAGCTCGGTCGGCTGCATATCTGCAATTTGCCGCTTCCCCATTATTCGCATCGCAAAAATAACAAGAATATATAGAATAACTGTTCTAATGACTGAAGTAAACATTTCCATCACCAAGGTTATTTTTGCCAATAAACAAAAAAATATTCAAGCAAGGTACTTAACCTTCCTTGAATACAAAAAGAGATAACATAGTTAAATTTTATTCAAAGCTCAATTCTCTTTTTACGGCTTCGCGATACTCGAAATCATTTTCGATTGTAAACAGTCCGTTCATTTCGAAAACCATGATGATAGCGAGATAGGTATCCCAACCCATAGGAGAAACTCTTCTTTCGATATCGGAAACTGTTTGTCTGCTTTTACCGATTTTTTGAGCAAGCTCAGTTTGAGAGATGTGGATTCTCTTTCTGAACATCGGCAATTTGTCGATCAATTCGCTAATGAGTGCCTGCCGTTCATCACTAATATTGAATTCGGGCATAGTTGGCTACCTCCCTTTTTGAATTTATTTAACCCTAATGATATTATATATATTAAAAAATGCAATGTCAAGGCAAAAGGGTGCTCTTCAGAAATATTTGTGCATTTCAACAATATATTGTGAATTGACCCGACAAAATGAAGCGAAGTTTTATTGCAATTTGACCAATAATTTCCCACGCTATTTTTTCAAGGTTTTAAAAAATCCTTAGATGCCCATAAATAAAGGCTTTTTCGGGCATTTTATCACTGTTGAATTATGCGACAAATCTCATTTTTTTATTACAAAAAATTCTTAATTTTACATGCTTTTTTCTTAGTTTCTTCTATATTAAAAAACTCTCAAATTTCTTAATATATTTTTATCATTACTTCAACATATATACAAAACCAACCACCGTTTTTACGGTGGGCGGAATTATTAATTATTAATTATTATTATTTGCTATGAGCTCCGCTCTTTGTTCTAACATTCAAAAGAATGATACCTAAGAGAGAAACTGCTGCAAGAATAATATAAAGGATTGTTTCATGATCGCCGGTTTCGGGGCTTGCTTCGCCATCTACACCAACAAATCCATCCATACCTATTGCATCACCATCGGGATGATAGTCAACACCGATAAGAGCGTAATCATCAAGAGAGGCTGTTTCAAAGAAAATATAGTCTCCCTCGCGAGTATACTCAATGAACTCGGAATTGCCGTAATCATCAACATTAACGAGCTGATAACTGCTGAAATATCCATCGATAATCTCAGGAATTCTGAGCATTACCTTAATTCTTCCATCAAACTCGTGCTTAAATCCGGCATCTGTGAGATCAGTTACGTAAGATACTGCGATCTCATCAGGGTTAGCTACGCCGTTCGTAGACAATGCGCCATAAATATTCTCGGGAATCTCCCAAGTTGTTACTTCAACGCTGAAGGTTGCTTCAATCGGCAATCTCAAAGCGCCGCGAGGATCGATATAGAAATCGCCATCCTCTGTAACAATCTTAGCAGAGCTTGTTGAGGCATCGAGAGCAGTTGTAGGAGCATATTGCGGTTTTTCATCGCCATAGTCCTCAAGAGCGCCTATATTATCCCAATAAGGATCGGTACTACTGATCATATTGAGGATCGAGAAGGTCATATCCTCAAGCCTATCGAGTTCATAAATGGTTACATAGCCGTCGTAAACATCCGAGTTAGAGTCATAAGGCTCAACGTACCACTTATTTGCCGAACGACCCACCATAGCGGTTCCTGCGGACATACCATCGCGATGCTTGAATGAAATTTCAACCTTTCTGCCACCGAAATCAGTTATTTCTTTACCTGTTAAGTCATAGAACTTGAAGGTATATTTCTTGCCACCGATAATCTCCATGTAAGGAGTTTTCTCGAGTGAGCGTCTCTGCCAGTTGGTAACTTTAGAAACTGTTACGGTGGAAGAAACTACTTCGGAATAGATATCATTTGCGGTAATTTTTTTGATACCCCACTTAATTCCGAGCTTTTTATCTTCAAACTCAACAACGTTGGTGCTTAAAGCATCTTTACCCTTAACAGCAGTACCCATAATTCTAAGTTCTGCAAGAGCATAAGACATTTCATCGAAATAATCAAAGCCGTTTCCGCCCTTAACAAACTGAATATTAACGAACTGACCAACAACGGGCTTAGTTTGAATATCCATTAAGCTATCCTTAAAGTTACCCTTTAGGGTGAAGGTCGGCTTAGCATCGAGAGCTGTTACCTCTTCAATCGAGTTTCCTACATAGATTTTAGTTAAGGTAGGCATAAACTCATAAGCGCGCTTGGGGAAATAAAGCAGAATCTGATTGACGGTTTTAACGTCATCAAGAGTAGCAAGAATATTTACGGTTTCTTTTCCTTCAATACCCTGAGTGAAGCCAAACGCATCACCGAGAGAAGCGTTGGTGAGAAAATTGGCATTTCTGGGAGTGAAATAGGTTATTTTACCTGTTTTAAGGTTTTGGGTAAAGAAATCAACGTTAGCGTTATTTCTTGCAAGGTTCTTGTTCTTCAAACGGAGATAGGCAGGTCCGATAATCTCAATATCGCTGATGCTTACGCTATCAACTTCATCAAGAATCTCAAATCTAACGTATCTCATATTCTTAGGTTTTGAGAACTTCTTAGAAACAGTATTCTTTCCTGCACCTGAATAAGAAGCCACAAGAGCTTTATCGCTCCAAACCTCGTTTGCATCGTTTGATGCATAAATCTTAACGTTCTTGAAGTTACCCTCTGCTGCAGAGATGCTGATTTCGCTGATATCAATATCCTGGCAGAGGTTATAAAGAATGTTAAGGGGATTCTTAGAGGTTTTAATAGTTGCAGCTGTCTCAGCATTATCGTCAGTAAGATATGTTCCTTCTTTAACTGTAAAGTTAGAATCGTCAACCTCTTTAAGGTCTCCCGAAGTTCCCCTTATGTAAGCATCAACAGGCATGCTACCTGCTATGTTTACCGGAGTTTTATCAACGGGAGAATAATCACCATAAATTGCAAGCTCATAAATTCGAGGATAAACAGAGGTAATGAGCGTAGTATTACAGGCGAGAATTCTTATACCTACATAGCAACCAATTATAGGCTTATTAAAATTGATTACCTGTCCTTGGCAACCGACGTCAGGATTAACCGGATCAAGGGCATTATATTCGAACGCCATATTAGCGCTATCCCAGAGCATATCTTCATCATCGCTGATATAGAGCTGCCACCAACCTGTTGCAGCGGCGGGGTTGTTCTGGTTAAGTCCAAGATAGATGAAATCAGTGAACTTATAAAGCACTGTTCCCTTCTCAGAAAGATCATAATACATCTGGAAATAGTTGCTTCCATCCTGAGTTACGAAGCCGCCATCACCGATATCAAAACCGGTTGTAACGTCTCCATCAACGAATCTGTTGGATGAAGCGGTGTACAAATTGATTGCGCCACCGTTAACCTGAGCTCCGATGGGGTTATTTCCTGTTAAGATGTTGTAACCATAGCTCTCGAAAACAGAATAATCGTTCTGCTTTGAAAGAGGAATGAACTTCTCTTTATAAGTGAAGTCAGGATCGAGATACTGACCAAAGATGGACCACTCGAGAAGTCTCAAATAAACGATATCTGCAACAGACGCATCGATTTCTCCGACTGAATGCTGAGTTGGGTTATAAACTCTCAATGCAATATAGCGAGCATTGAAGGATTTACCCATCTCTTTATAGTTCCAAGCGTTTCTGTAATAACCCTTGTTATCAACTCTACCCAAGCTCTTTTCGGGATTGAAAAGATCAGCAGAGGTTGTTGAAGCAAAGATTTCATAGTCCTTAGTTCTTAACGCGGTTGTTTTATGATGGATAATAGACATACCATCAATAACAGCTTCAGATTTAAGGTCGTAAATCAAATCAACGTATTTAGAACCATCACCATTGGAGCCATAAATATTAATCGTTCCAAAAACATTCTCAGCAAACTTGAAGGTGTTGGTACGATAGTCATCATTTGTTAAGATTTCATCGTTGATATGAGATTCGTTTACAACGGAAAGTCTGCCACCTGAGCCATTTGTAACACCGTTTACAACAGGATAGAAGCCCTTAGCAAGGTTTCTGCCCCAATCGGGGATAACGCCCTGATTATCGAAGAGAATGGTGGTTGATCCGAAATCGGGGTCAATATATTCGCCATAAAGCGCAATTTCATTGAAACGAGGATAAACGTTGTTTCCGTTGCTGAGGTTACTTACGATAGCAGTTGGTCCAACGCCCTTACCAACTGTGGGATCGAGAATACGGATACCAAAATAACGAGCGGAAATCTGTTCATCATTATTAAGCTTTTTAAGGTTGAATAGGTTTCTCTGAGTTCCCTCATTGTTATCAATATCTGCGATCTTATTTTCAGCATCGAAGAGAGTTGCTTCTGAATTTCCGAAATAGATCTCGTATTTAGCTGTTCTGAGGTTTTTGTCTTTATGATGGAAAATAGCAAGGGTTGAAAGCTTAGACTCTGTTCCGATATCGAAATAGTAGTCATAATACATTGAGCCTTCAGTTATGCCGTTTCCTAAATATTGAGCATTGCCATTTTCATCAATATATGCAGAGAAATAGGAGGAGGATCTCCAGTCACCTTCGGGAGAGCCATCAGTTAAGGTATCTCCGCCGCCGGAAGGTCCACAATTGAAGGTACCAACGCCTGCATAGTGTTTAGGATCGGTGTTGATAAACTTCATAGAAACAAAGCTCTGATCCTTCAAAAGGTTTTTCTCAGTAGTATCAGGCATTACCAATTCGTTATCCATAACGATATTCTCAGCAACCGCCTCAACATCGGAGCCATATACTGCGAACTCATTGATACGGGGATAAACGTAGCACTTACCACCATCGTCTTCAACGTATGCATCGGCAGAACCAACACCCTTTTCATTTGTGGGGTCGATAATGCGGATACCGATGAAGGAACCGATTAAATCTTCAGCTACAGCCTTTTTGAAGGTATTTACCTTAAGACCTTCAGTATTAACAGCATTGATGATCATATTCTCTTCTTTGAAGAGGTTTACTTCATCGTTTGCAAGGTAAATTTGATATTTATAGTTAGCAAGAGGAGATCCCTGGTTCATCATCTGAACGCCTGTGATATTCTTCTTGCCGCCGAGCGGGATGGTGAGGTCTAATAAATATTTACCCTCTTCGATTCCTTTTCCGATGTATTTCTCGGTTGAGGTTGCTTCATCATATTCGGCAAAGAACCAAACTGACTTACGGAGGTTATCATTGAAAAGACCATCTCCGAGCTTGGTGGAGTCGATTTTACCTGAAGACTTAGAATTGCCGAAATCGGAATAATACACGTAATTTATATTTTCAGTAATTCCTGCAATAAAGTTCTTTTCGCCAAGAGTTGCATCAAAAGCATATTCATTAGATGAAGTCATATTGAAATCACCGGAAGGAGTTCCTTCAGGAATTACAATACCGCCTTCTCCGCCACCTGCGGCATCTGGGCCGGGATCAGTTCCGAGAACACCATAAAGGGCAAGCTCGTTCATTCTAACGTAGCGGTTGCTCGAAGCAAAATTGCCCGTCTCACCGGGGTTGAGATACTTAATACCAACGTAGCGAGCTTTTGTGTCGGCAGGGAAAGAAACGATGGTTCTGCGATTTGTATTACCATCGACATCAAGAACCATATTTGCTATATTATATAATGTAGCAACTGTATCAGAAAGATAAATCTGGAAATGCTCTGTTCTGAGCCCTGAGCTCGAATGATGAACGAAGGTCATCGTAGAAAGCTCGGAAATCTTTTTGAGATCATAGGTCCAATAGGTTGACCAGGTTTCTCCCATAAAGGTTCCGTTGTTATTATAGCGAAGATCATTTCCGCCAATAGCGGCGCTGGTTGCAGGATCTCCATCAGATATATAAGAAAGCGGAGCAGCAGCAGCATCGTTCTCAGGACCTGCGGACTCGGTCAAAGTTGCAGTTCCTCTATCATAATAGAACTTAGGAAGAGTTCCCGCAATGAGGTTTGCTTCGCCTGTTCCGAGAGTTGGGAGAGCAGCAACATCATCAGCTAAATAAGTTGCATTAGAAGAAATCTCACCAAGAACACCATAGAGAGCAATCTCATACATTCTTATATACTGCTGCTGAGCAGTTGCCAATTTGCCGGGATCATAAACGCGAATTCCAACGTACTTTGCCTTAATGCCGGAATTGAAGGTTATGATATTTCTCTGATTAGTGTTTCCGCTGATATCGATAACAAAGCTTTCATCTTTATAAAGCTTGGCGGGGTCATCGGAAGCAAAAACGGCATAATGCTCAGTAATGGTAGAAGCCAAACCGCCGTCATTTACAACAACGAGCTGATTAAGATCGCTTGATGCGGGAAGCTCGAAGGTAAGAGCAGTTGACCAAGTTTCGGACATATCGTTGCCCTCGGCATCTTTGAAGCGGAAGCCGCCGAGGTCAGCCTTAGTTGTTGCCTGACCATCGGTAAGGTTAGCGATAGCGTTCGCAGCTCCACCATCGGGATTTCCAACAATGGCATCGCTTGCGCCTTTATTTCCATAAACTGTCGGCGTTAAGCCAAGGAAAAGGTTGTTTGTTCCCGAGGGAGCAGCAGGAATAGCTCTCTCAGCATCCGATGAAACGGTTGCACGAGGAGCGAGACTCGAATTATCAACTGCGTTAACGGTGGAAAGAGCACCGAAAACGGTTGAAAGAACAAAAGATAAGCTGAGAATAACTGTTAATATTCTCTTAAAGGTTTTAGTTTTCATAATTTTCAGCAACTCCTTCCTTATTCAAGAATTTGTATAATAATAACGTCGAACACGTTTGGATCGGATTTAAGCGAAGCACGAATTGCAATCTGATCACCAGGACGAACCTCTGTTAAAGGAGGAGCAGTGTAGGTTACAGAATCGCCTGTTCCAAGGATATTGGGGTTACTCATATCGCCATCATATCCGGTCATAGTTCCGTTATAACCATTCTTATAGCTTGTTGCAGAAACAGACCAAACGATTTCATCATTAGCGGCGCAATCAATCTTACTTGCGCTGAAGGTTTTTGTTTCGTCCATCTTCAGGAAGTAGTTTAATTCACCATCATCATGATTAATTTCAATTTGCTTTCTGGGAGCAACGGTTG
>JAZORV010000082.1:0-6918 GCA_045656785.1 Acutalibacteraceae bacterium
AAATATTGATATATATTCAACACCTGAGTCATCACAATAAACGAGGTAAACCGTAATGCAAGTTTTAAAATCTAAAATACCTAACAAAATCAAGCCTCTTCTTCGATTTGCACTAAATATGACAGGCTATTTTCTTCTTAAACGATCAATATCCAAATGGGAAGCTGAATATTATCTTAAGCGTATATCAAAGAGAAATACAAAAGGCGATGTTATGCGCGTCGCTTTTATTGTCTATGAGCCGGGAATGTGGGATAAGCAACTTCCCGTATATGAAGAAATGCTCACAAGAAAAGATATAGAGCCCTATATTATTGTCGTTCCGGATGTAAGTTCATCCGACGACGTTAAAAAGGAAAAACAGGAATTCTTTTTGCAAAAATATCAAAATGCGATATTATGTGACGAAAACACGTTGGATCTCTTTAAAAACGGAAATTTCCACTACACTTTCTATCAAACACCTTATGTTTTCAAATACCCCAAACGTATACAACCGCGCAGCTTAGTTAGATATTCCAAGCTGTGTTTTATCCCGTATGCTTACATTGGTTCAAAAGATTTTTTTGATGTTTCTTCTAATAATGCTTTTTTTCAAAATATCTATTTCGGATTTATGGATAGCGAGCCTATGCTGGAGCTCCTTTCCAAAAAATTCAAAAAACAATGCGAGCGCGGTTATCAAAATTTCGAATTTTTAGGATATCCCGCGTTCGAAGCCTATCTTAATATGCAAAGCAGTGATAGCATCAACAACGTTCTGTGGATACCACGATGGTCTTATGCTGAAAAGGGAGGCGGCAGCCACTTCCTTGAATATAAGGATAATTACAATTGTTTGGCTGCTAAAAACGATAGTTTAAATTGGGCGATGCGACCCCACCCTCTTATGTTCACCACTCTTGCCAATCAAGGATTGTTCTCTTTTGAGCAAGCAGAAAAATACCGCAAAGAATCCGAAAATTCAAAGGTTTATATAGATGAACATAGTTTATTAAATGAAACGCTGAATTCTACCGATCTTTTAATAGCAGACTATTCATCGATTATCGTTATGTATTTTCTAACCCAGCGCCCGATAATTTACTGTGATGGTGGAATAGAATTGAGTGGTGTTTATAAACAGCTTTACGATTCAATGTATATTGCCAAAAGTTGGGATGATGTTGAAAAGTTTTCAAAAGATATCTTGAATGGCATCGATCCCCTTAAAGAAGCGCGAGAAAAATTATCTATAGAAATAGCCGAAAAACATAAAAACTCATCAAAGAGAATTGCAGATAAGATTTACGATGACTTTAAATGTTTTCGCAACCGATAAGATTTTCAGCAGAAATAAATAAAAAAAGATTCCGAAAGCCCGATGCTTTATGCGCTTCAAAGCTTTCGGATTTTTTTATTAAATTAAATTTTCAAAAAATAAAACAAAAATATAAAAAACACATTGATTTTTTTGATTTTAATGGTACAATATAGAAAAACACTTTTGAAAGGTGCTGAAAAAATGAAAAACGTAAAAACTTTAACCGAGCTTCAAGGCTCAGACGCGATGCAATATCTCGGCTTCAACCTTTTGGCCGGTATCGAACCTGAGATCATCAGCGAGAATGGTGGCCACCCCGAATTTAAGGACTGGGCAGGAAAGCCTTGCGAGACTGCTTATCGCCTTCTCCTTCACCCCTATACGGGCGACGTTGGAGAGCATATCGATATCTTCTCGGGCAATTTCACCATGACCTATGACCTCGGAAAATCCTTGGAGATCAACGGCCTTTTCACTTCCGGCTACTGGCATAATGACTCGAGTGGAATTTATATGCTTGGCATTTATGAGCTTCACGTTGCCGAAGAAAAGCAAGACCTCTACACCGATAAGAGCCTTGTTATAAGAGTGGATAACAGCGACATCTCCATCAATGGTCTCGACCGCCAAAGCGAAGCTTATTTCAGCTGTGAGGGAGTTCAGGGAAGATACGTTGGCTTTAAAATGCTTAAAGCTAACAGCCGTGATGATATAACCCGTATGGCGTTCATCGGCGCATATAACGATGCTTTATCCGAGCAGCATGCATTTTTAGATGGCATTATTGAAAATAACTTCCTCGAAAAAGATGATATCACCTTCGAAGGAAATGCCGAAGGTGATAAGGCGAGCCTTATTAACGGCGCTATCTTCGATAAAGCAGATGCAGTTTCCGTTTCGGGCGATATTATTCTCGAAAATAAAAAGGGCGCTCAAAAGGTTATTGTTGCAGGTCTTTTTGATTCTGCCGCTATATATTCCGCTGATAGCCTTGAGGAGCTTTTCTCCGTTCCTGCCGCAGGCGATTTGGAATTTAAGGATACAGGCGACCATGATGAAACCTGCATTCTCTTCAGCTTCAAGGAAGCATCTAAAAAATACATAGGCATCAAGGTGTCAGATGGCGCTATCATTGAGCAGCTCGGCCTTTATACCTACGTTAGAAAGGCTTTTGCCGACCTCGATAACATTAGAACCGAGGATTTCGTTGGAATCGGAATGAATGATCTTCCGATGGCTTTGATGCCCGAATCAAGAAGAGCGGGCTTCAGAAATGCTTATTGGCCGGTTTATCATGAAAGAATGGTGAAAGCCAACCCCGCCGCAGTTCGCGTTTGGTTCCAGGTTGACTGGATAGTTAAAGAAGAAGCAGATTATTTAGCAGGAAATTGCGATTTCAAGAGCGATAAAATGCGCGCCTTCTTAAAATACATGGATGCTTATGAAGCGGGTGGAATAGAGGTTGAGCTCAACTTCGGATGGAAGGCTTCAACCGAGATTCAGGATTGGTTCTCCCTTCCCGCAACAGGTCCATCCCGCCTTGGCGGCAGAGGAAAGGCGGCTTCCGCTCCCCGCAATTTTGAAGGCTTTGCAAAATGCTGCGCCGCAACGGTTAAGTTCCTTGCGGAAGAAAAGGGCTACACTTGCCTGAAACACCTTACGTTCTATAATGAATCAGGCTATGGCGATACGCAGGAATTCAACGCGAGCGACTTCTGCGGTTACTACGGACAATCTAAGGAAATGTGGCTCCATATGCTCCGCCTTGTTGATAAAGAGCTCAAGGCAATCGGTGCCGATAAATACGTTGATTATTGGGTTTCCGAGGTTTCGGGCCCCAACGAGCTCGAATATAGCTGGATAGAATATATGATGGAGCATTGCCCCGAGCTTGTTGCTGTTAACACCTTCCATCGTTACAGGCTCAAATATAACACCAGAATCGAATTCTTTAAAGAAATCTTAAAGCGCTCGGGAGCTCCCCGCGCCATCGTTTCTGAGTTCGCTATCTACACCGACCCCCTCTGGGAGCAAAGCAATATCGACTGCGTTATGTCCATGCTTCGCTCGGGTCTTCGCGGTGGACTTTATTGGGTTCTGCAGGCAGTTCAGCTTACCGACCCGACTTGGTTCTACCTCGGCGGCGCAGATACCATGAGAACCTTCTTATGGAAATCCCCCTTCGAAGAGGAGATGCCTTGGACAGAATGCTATCCCTTCTATGAGTTCGCTTTCTTTACTCGTTATCTCCCCCGCCATTCCAAGGTTATCGAAACCACGGTTTATGATGACGATACCCGCGTTGAGGTTGTTGAATCGCCCAACGGAGATTATACGGTGTTTGTTGAGAGCAATGCCTCCAAATTCGAAAAAACCATCGAGGTTGATTTCTCAAAGGCTATCGGCAAGAAATTCCAGAAGCACGTTTATAAAGAGAAGAACGTTAAGCTTGATGGTAATATGACGGTTCCTCCCGTTGTTGCGGAATTTGAGGTTGGAGATAAGCTCGTTGATACCCTCGATACCGATTATCAGTTCGTTTGCTATACAACCTTCCCTGCCTTAAAGCAGCTAAGCCTCAATTCAAGAAAGGTTTATCTGCCGCTCGGCGAGAGCTTTAAATTTGAAGCTGAAATGATTGATTGCGAGGGCGAAATCGCTTGGGCTATCGAATCTTCAGATGGTGTTCCCTGCGCTATCGATGAAAATGGCGTTTTCACTCAGGATGCACTCACCCGCGAGGGAGATATCCAGTGCGTTAAGGCATATCTCAAAAACGACCCCGAAGTTTATGCAATCGCGATGGTGGTTATAAAATAAGCCAAACCATCAACCTAAACGCAATATCTTAATAATTAGAAAAACCCTGCCTTCCTTTTTTGGAAAGCAGGGTTTCTTTTGCAACGGATTTCTTTTTTAATCTACATTCAGTATGTCCTCGAAGGAAGTATTAAGAATTTTTCGCAATAAAATTATTTCATCGGGGTATAGGTGCCTTTGTCCGACCTCTATTTTCGCAAGAGCGCTCCTCGTTATGTCGCAACCCTCCACCTGCAATCGAGCAGACAACATTTCTTGAGTAAGGTTTGCCCTAATTCTTAATTTTTTAATGTTTTCTCCAACTGCCTTTTCAACTGTCAGATTCATTGTCACACCTTCTTATTGCTCCTATTTAGGAACAAAACTATTTGACAATATTATAAGTGGGGTTATTATATCTATGCACTTATATAAGTGCAAAACACAGAAAGAGAGATAAATTTATGACAGTAACATTCTTTGGCCACAGAGATGCACCAAGAACTGTATATCCGCTAATTGAAAAAACGATAGCAAGATTGATTGAGAAAGATAGTGCAACATCATTCTATGTAGGCAATAATGGGGGATTCGATTATATGGCAAGAATTGCATTGCAGAATCTAAAAGCTCAGTACCCGTATATTGAGTATTCGGTTGTATTGGCATTCAAACCTCGGCTGAGCGATATGGCAAACCTTTGCTGTAACGTGAAGTATCCCGAATGTTTGCAGCCAGTAAGCAACACTGCCGCAATCCCTGTTCGTAATATGTGGATGATAGAAAAGTCAGATGTTGTTTTAGCTTATGTGTTGCACAAAAAAGCAGTTCTTAAAGTGTGTTCTGTAATCAAACTTAAATTTCAAATAATTCTATTGCAAATCATGATGAGATATGTTACAATCATTTGGCTAATAGAAATATAAGGAGGGTTTGCCGTGACAAGAATGGCTACGCTAAAGCACAATTTAATAGGTGACAGGAGCTTTTATAAGCATATGCTGGGTATACTTATTCCTATTGTTGTGCAAAGCACTTTTACCAATGTGGTTTGCCTTCTCGACAATGTTATGGTCGGCAGAATCGGAACTCTTGAAATGTCGGGTGTTGCCATTGTAGGTCAACTTTTGTTTGTCTTTAACCTTGCTCTTTTTGGTGGGCTTTCGGGTGTGGGCATTTTCACTGCACAGTATCACGGTGCAAACGACCGTGAGGGCGTTCAGAACACTGTAAGGTTTAAAATGGGACTTTCGCTTGTGGTAATTGCCGTTTCGATATTTATCTTTGCTGTTTTTGGAGATAAACTTATCGGGATGTATCTTAGAGAGGGAACCTCTGTGGCTGATGCTGCAGCCACCCTCGGCTTTGGAAAAACCTACCTTAAGATTATGCTTTTGGACATTCCGCCTCTTGCAATTTCTCATATTTATATAAGCACATTGAAGGAAACAGGCGACACCAAACTGCCGATGATTTCGGGAATTGCGGCAATCCTCGTTAATGCGGTGTTTAACTACATACTGATTTTCGGTAACGAAGGTCTGCCTTTTCTGCCCTTCGGACCTATGGGTGTTGCAGGTGCCGCTATTGCCACAGTGTTTTCCCATTTTGTGGAATTGGCAATAGTTTTTATAGTTGTTCATAAAAACAGCAAAAAATATGAGTTTGTTAAGGGTCTTTATAAAAGCTTCAAAATTCCTCTAAAGCTTTGCCGTGATATTTTCTTAAAAGGTACGCCCCTGCTGGCAAATGAAATGCTTTGGTCGATGGGTATGGCGGCCGTTATGCAGTGCTATTCCACAAGAGGTATCGAATCGGTTGCCGCCATCAACATCTCCAACACAGCAAGCAATCTGTTTAATGTGGTGTATTTTTCAATGGGCACCGCGATTTCGATTATAGTTGGTCAACAGTTAGGCGCAGGAGAAACCGACAAAGCGAAGGTAACAACCTGGCGACTTTTGGCATTTACTGTGGCGTCCTGTACCATTATGGGAGGGCTTATGTTCGGGGCATCCTTCTTTGTGCCGCATATCTACAACACCACCGCCGACGTACGTTGGATTGCGACCCGTCTTCTTTGGATTGTTTGCTTATATATGCCTTTTAACGCTCTGCTTCATGGATGTTATTTTGCATTGCGTTCCGGAGGAAAAACCCTTATCACTTTGCTTTTTGATAGCGGTTTCATTTGGTTGGCATCTTACACATTGGCGTTTTTACTTGCCCGTTATACCGACCTTTCTGTGCTGCATCTCTATTTTATTGTGCAGGGAGTTGAGGTTGTGAAAACAGTTGCCGTGGTATTCCTCATCAAAAAAGGTGTATGGATCAATAACATCGTTAGCGAAAAAAGTTAATTGGGTAAAACAAAAGCCGTCAACCTTTCGGGGTTGACGGCTTGTTGTATACCAAACCCCCGCCATAGTGGCGGGGTAAAAAAGAGCTTAAGCGGTGAAAATGGAATAAAAACTCCTAATATGATCGCGAATTTTGGTGCAAGGGTACTACGTAGATACAACAGGAAAAAACACAGCAGCAATAAAAACATATATAGAAAATCAATTAAAAGTAGATAAAGAAACCGACCAGTTAAGCATGTCGACCCAAGAGACCCATTTATGGGTAGCAAGTAATATATGCGTGGCTGGCAGGCCAACAAAAAAGCACTTGTGCGTTGCCAGTAAAGATTAGGGCTTTGCCCGAAACGGAAAAACCACCCGCCAGGCGGGTGGATAGGTTATTATTGCCAAAATCGCCGACACTAAAAGCAACAAAATAAACATAGTTGGCTGGACACGAATAATCCGAATCTG
>JAZORV010000083.1:0-7942 GCA_045656785.1 Acutalibacteraceae bacterium
ACAAGCTTATGCTTGTCAGCTACATTCGATTGCAATGAGTGTTGTGCAAAATTAAATATTAAAATTTAATTTTGCTTAAGCCACTTAAAAAGTGGCTTGTCGAAGCGCTTTTTAGCGTTTCGACAAACTACAATCATTATAGATTTATTTTAGGAGAAAATATGGAGCTCAAAATTGTTGAAATGTTTACCGATGGCGCTTGCTCCGGTAATCCCGGACCGGGCGGCTGGGGAACGATACTTCGCTTTGGAAAAATTGAAAAAGAGCTTTCGGGCGGTGAAAAGGAAACCACCAACAACCGAATGGAATTAATGGCGGCAATTATGGGCTTTGAAGCCCTCAAATACCCTTGCAAGGTTTTGCTCACAACCGATAGCCGCTACGTTGCAGATGGGATTTCTAAAGGCTGGGCAAAATCCTGGCGCGCCAACGGTTGGCGCAAGGCAGATAAGAAGCCTGCATTAAATCCTGAGCTTTGGGAAAGACTACTAAATGCTATCGAGCCGCACGAGGTTGAGATAATTTGGGTTAAAGGCCATGAGGGACATCCCGAAAATGAGCGCTGCGATATGATGGCTGTTACAAGGTCAAGAGAGTTTTTGGAAAAAATTTGATACAAAATGCCGAAATTTGTAGTTAGCTATTGCAAAGTATACTAAAATGGTATACAATATAACTAACCTCTAAAGAATCAGGAGATGTGAAAAATCCAGTGAATAAATTTATTTATGCAGATAATGCGGCAACAACCTCCCTCGCTCCCGAGGTGCTCGAACAAATGATGCCGTATTTAACCGAAGAATTTGGAAACCCTTCAAGCCTTTATTCTTTTGCTTCTAAGGCTAAAGAGGGGGTTGAAAAAGCGAGAGAGCAGGTGGCAAATGCCATCGGCGCCACAGCTCGCGAAATATATTTTACCGCAGGCGGTTCAGAATCGGATAACTGGGCTATAAAGGGCGCGGCGGTTGCTTTAAAGAAAAAGGGAAAGACCCATATCATTTCCTCTAAATTTGAACATCATGCCGTTCTTCATGCGCTCGATTCCTTAAAGCGCGATGGATTTACCATCACCCTTTTAGACGTTCATTCTGATGGCCTTGTCAGAATTGAGGACTTGGAGAATGCCATCACCGAAGACACAGGTCTTGTAACGATAATGTATGCCAACAACGAAATCGGAACCATTCAGCCTATTGCCGAAATCGGAAAGCTCTGCCGAGAAAAAGGCATCCTTTTCCATACCGATGCGGTTCAGGCGGTTGGCAATCTTCCGATAGACGTTGTAAAAGAAAATATTGATATGCTTTCAATGTCTGCCCATAAATTCCATGGGCCTAAGGGCGTTGGCGCGCTATACTGCCGAAAGGGAGTTGCTTTCCCGAACCTTATCAATGGCGGCGCTCAGGAAAGAGGCAGACGCGCGGGAACAGAGAACGTTCCGGGAATCGTAGGCCTTGGCGCTGCGATAGAAAGAGCTGTAAATACGATTGACGAAAGGACCGAAAGGCTAACCGCCATTCGCGACCATTTCATAAAAGAGGCTTTAAAGATAGAGCGCTCAAGACTTAATGGCGACCCCAAGCGTCGCTTGCCTTCAAACGTTAATATGTGCTTCGAAGGAATCGAGGGAGAATCCCTCCTTCTGATGCTTGATATGAAGGGTATCTGCGCGTCTTCAGGCTCCGCTTGCACTTCGGGCTCGCTCGACCCGAGCCACGTGCTTTTAAGCATCGGGCTTAAACATGAGGTTGCTCACGGTTCGCTTCGCTTATCCTTCTCGGAGGATGCTTCCCTTGAGGATGCCGATTATATCCTCGAAGCCCTCCCCCCCATTATTGACAGATTAAGGCAGATGTCGCCTTTATGGGACCATATTATTAAAGGAGAGAAAAATTAACTTATGTATACAGAACAGGTTATGGACCATTTCATGAATCCCCGCAACATGGGCGAAATCGAAAATGCTGATGGCGTTGGCGAGGTTGGCAACGCTAAATGCGGAGATATAATGAGAATGTATTTAAAAATCGAGAACGGAATTATAACTGATTGCAAATTTAAGACCTATGGTTGCGCTTCGGCTATTGCAACAAGCTCTATCGCAACAGAGATGGTTAAGGGCCATTCGATCGAAGAGGCGGTCGCTTTATCAAATAAAGCGGTTGTTGAAGCTCTCGGCGGTCTGCCCACTCATAAGATTCATTGCTCGGTTTTGGCAGAGCAAGCAATCAAAGCGGCTCTCGCTGATTATTACACCCGTCAGGGTATCGATTATAAGCCGATTTTAGGCGAAATCGAGCACGACTGCGAGCATTGCGATTCCTGCGGTCTGCACTAACTAAGAAATAGCTTAAATAATTAACTAAACCTACGTCTTGGCGCAGAGATTTAATTCGGAAAATAAGGAAAAGATTTCCCGAATTAAAAATATCCAAGTCAAGATAAAATAAGGTCGGTTCGCAAAATCCCGACTTAAAACAAAACTACGGAGATGAAAATTTAATGAAAAAGAAAAATGCTATGTTTTTGATAACAGGTGGGCTTATTGCGGCGCTTTATGCCATGCTTACCTATCTTTCGGCTGCCTTTGGCCTCGCTTACGGTCCGATTCAGTTCAGAATATCCGAAGCCTTCACGGTTTTGCCGATATTCTCCCCCGCTGCAATCCCCGGGCTTGCTATCGGATGCCTGATTTCTAATATCGGATCCTTTAATGCCGCCGATATGCTTTTTGGAACTATTGCAACACTTCTTGCCGCTATTTTTACAAGACTTTTCAGAAACACAAAAATAAAGGGCGTTCCCTTTTTGAGCCTTCTTTGCCCCGTTGTTTTCAACGCGGTTATAATTGGTCTTGAGCTTGCGCTTTTATATTTCGATGAGTTCTCCTTTATGGGCTTTATCGTGGCGGCGCTCGAGGTTGGGCTCGGAGAATTGCTCGTTTGCTTTATTTTGGGAATCCCCTTCATAAAGCTTTTGGAAAAGCATAATGATAAGCTTTTCGGAAAACTTCATAAATAAAATTTAAGGGGCTGTCAAACTCAGTCCGGAACAAAAGAGAAAGAAAAAACTAAGGTTGTTGTGCTTACAGTTTGTTGCAAAACTTCCTTAGTTTTTTTATTTAAACTTGATTTAAAGGAGAAATTCTCCGAATTTCAGAAATTATATTCTCTTTTTAAGCCTTTTTTCGGGGCTCAACGTATAAACATACGCCTACCGCCCCGAAGAAAAGACTTTCCGGTTCTTATTGAGGCAACCCCTTTTTTTACTTTATAAATAAATCCATTGCCATCGGCATAAATATCGCAGGAATCATATTCATCAGTTTGATTTAAGGTTAATATAATTAAGGTATTCCCTTTTTATGCTCTTGACAAAAAGGAGAATATATTATAAAATAAAGATAAAGGCGGATTTGCCTTAATATTTTTAACATAAAGGATAAAGATTTATGGATAAAATTGATTATAAGCTTATTTCCCTTTTGCAAAAGGATGGCAGAGCCCCCTTAAAGCAGCTTGCAAGCGAGGTTTATCTCTCCTCTCCTGCAACCTCTTCAAGAATCGAGCGTCTCGAGGAAGAGGGCATAATATCCGGATATACTGCTCAGATTAATCATAAAAAATTGGGCTATCCCATCGTGGCGTTTGTTAATCTTGAGCTTCAGCCAAACCAGAAGCCGACCTTCTATCCCTTTATCTGCAATCATCCGAACGTTTTGGAATGCAACTGCGTTACGGGGCATTATTCCATAATGATAAAGGTTGCATTTGAAAGCACAGAAATGCTCGATACCTTTATCGGGCAGATTCAGCAGTTTGGAATGACCGAAACTCAAATCGTTTTCTCAACCGTTGTTGACCGCCATAATATAGACATAGGCAAGTTTTACGATGACGATGAGGGCTGATTAAATAAAAACAAAGCTCGGAGCTGAGATTTATCTCTCGCTTCCGAGCTTTTATTTTTTATTGATTTAGAATTGTTTCATAAAGCTTTATATATTCCTTTGCGGAATTAGACCAGCTGTTGTCCTCTGCCATCGCTCTTTGGACGAGCGTCAGCCAGCCTTCCCTATCCTTAAAGCCCTGAACTGCGCGCCAAACTGCGTGCGCCATATCGTGGGCATTATAATCGGAAAAGGTAAAGCCATTGCCCTCTCCGAGGCCGGAATCGGTAACGGTATCGCGAAGGCCTCCCGTTTCTCTAACAATCGGAATGGTTCCATATCTTAAGGCTACCATTTGCGCCAAACCGCAAGGCTCACTCTTAGAAGGCATCAGGAATATATCCGCGCCTGCATAAATCTTATGGGCAAGCTCGGGGATAAAGCCTGTCGTTAAAGCAACGCTTTCGGGATATTTCTTGCTCATTTCATGGAAAAAGCCTTCAAATTCGGGCTCACCCGAGCCTAATATCGCGAACTGAACGCCATTTTTCAGCATATCCTCAAAAACCCTCTTAACAAGGTCAAGCCCCTTATGGGAAACAAGCCTTGTAACCATTCCGATAAGCGGGACGTCCTCTTTTTTAGGAAGCCCCAATTCATCCTGAAGCTTAGCTTTATTGATTGCCTTGCCCGAAATTTGTGCGAAGCTATAATTTTTATAAATCATATCGTCGGTTTCGGGGTTATAAACGTCAATATCAATACCATTTATTATTCCACTTAGCTTCCATTCTCTCTCTTTGAGAATACCATGAAGCCCATGGGAGAACCAAGGAGTAAGAATTTCCTTTGAATAGGTGGGGCTAACCGTATTGACCCTATCAGCGCATTCGATTCCGCCCTTCATAAGGTTTATACAGTCCTCATATTCAACGTAATTCGATTTGTTTTCAGGAAGACCTACAACATCCGAAATAAGCTCTCTGCCATATTTTCCCTGATACTGAATGTTATGAATGGTGAAAAGGGTTCGGATTCCGCTATAAAATGGGTCCTGAGAATAAAACAGGGTTTGATAAACGGGGATAAGCGCCGTTTGCCAATCGTTGCAATGAATTATATCGGGCTTAAAATCGATGAATTTAAGCATCTCAAGAACAGCTCTCGAAAAGAAGGTGAAGCGCTCGGCATCATCATAAAAGCCATAGAGGGCGCCGCGTTTAAAATAATATTCGTTATCGAGGAGATAATAAGTAACTCTGCCGACCTTCGCCTCATAAATTCCGCAATATTGATTTCTCCAAGCAACGGGAACGGTTATGCTTTTAATAAACTTCATCCCTTCTCTTAGCTCCGCTTTTACGGTATCATAAAGGGGAAGAACAACCCTTGCCCCAACCTTATGATTGCGAAGCGCCTTCGGAAGCGCGCCTGCAACGTCCGCAAGCCCGCCCGACATAGCAAAGGGATATGCTTCACTTGCCGCAATTAAAACTCTCATTATTTTCCTCCGTTTTTAGATTTTCTGGCCTTTTTTAATAACGTAGTGGTGATTTTTAGCACCCTTCAAATTTGAATTATCGGAAATTGAAACGTCCTTATCGGTTGTTACGTATCTTATATCGCAATTTTCTCCGATAACGGTTGACTGCATTATAATAGAATCCTTCAAAATCGTTCCTTTTCCGACCTTAACTCCTCTGAAGATAATGCAATTTTCAACCTCTCCCTCTATAACGCAACCATCTGCAATAAGGGAATTTTTAACCTTGCAGTCGAGGCCGTATTTAGTTGGGCAATCATCTCGGGTTTTGGTATAGATAGGTCTGCCTGAGGAGAAAAGCTCTCGGCGAACTGCGGGATCGAGCATCGCCATATTTGCTTCTACATAAGCCTCGATTCCATCAATGGGGGCGGCAAAGCCCTCAACCTCAAAGCCATGGATTTTGAGGCTCCCTTGATTTCTCTGCAAGATTCCGCGGGAAATGCTTGTTGCGGCGCGCTCGGCGGCCTCGGCAGAAAGCTCAAGAAGCTTATCCTTTTTGAAAATTACAGTTCCGATGCTATAATCGCATTCCTTGCCGGGTTCATTTACAAGCAGAACCTCTTTAGCATTGGATTCCTCGTCGAGAACGAGGGCAAGATGCTCCTTTTCATAAGAAGGAAGCTTGCCTCGCTTGAATGCAACTGTGCAATCTGCGCCCGATTTTTTATGTGCTTTAAACATTGTGGAAATATCCATATTGCAGATAAAATCCGAATCGGTTATTATAACGTATTCTTCCTTGCAATGCTTCAAAAAGCCCTTTGCGGTTTCGATAGCATTAACGTGGCCCTTATAAATTCCTGCGCCGCTGATATAAGGCGTGAGAAAAGTAAGTCCACCATATTTTCGGTCGAGATCCCAAGGCTTGCCCGCTCCGATATGGTCCATAAGAGAACGATAATTCTCTCTCGGAATTATTCCTATAGTTCCAACGCCCGCATTAACAAGGGCTGAAAGATGGAAATCAATTAGTCTGTATCTTCCGCCAAAGGGAACAGAAGCCATAGAGCGAGATGCAGTGAGCTCGGGAAGGAGAGAATCTCCTGAATTAGTAAAAACGAGAGCTAAAGCATTATTTGGTCTCATTATAAAGCTCCTCCTTTATCTTCATCCGAAAGCATTTCCTGAGGTTTAACCGTAGCTCCGTCTGCCAGAATTACATTTGGCCCTACAACCGCAACTCCCCATTCGCCCGAATAATCCTCGGGGCTTTCGCCAACTGTTGCATTTTCGCCTACAACTGCGTTTTCGCCAATTATGGCATATCTTACCTTGGCGCCTTTTTTAATGGTTGCGCCCGGCATAATCAGAGAATCTAAAACCTCTGCGCCTTCCTCTATGTTCGCATGCTCAAAAAGAATGGAAAATTCAACGTTTCCTGCAACCGAGCAGCCATCAGTAACGAGGGAATTCTGGATATTTGCGCTCGGCGCGATATACTGAGGCGGTGCGGCGGCTGTTCTCGAATAAATCCTCCATTTTTTATCCGAAAGGTCTAATTCAACCTTCGGGTTGAGGAGGTCGAGATTTGCCTCCCATAAGGAATCAATCGTTCCAACGTCCTTCCAATAGCCCTCAAAGGGATAAACCATCATTTTTTCATTATTTTCGAGCATCATCGGGATAATGTTTTTGCCGAAATCGTTAGAAGAATCGGGATTCTGCTCATCTAAGGTGAGATACTTTTTCATCTTTTCCCAAGTGAAGATATAAATGCCCATCGAAGCAAGGGTGCTCTTGGGCTTCTTGGGCTTCTCCTCAAATTCATAAATACTGCCATCGGGATTAGCGTTCATAATTCCAAAGCGAGAAGCCTCTTCATAAGGAACGTCCAAAACCGCAATAGTGCAAGCGGCCTCGGTTGCTTTATGAGCATCGAGCATTTTTGCATAGTCCATCTTATAAATATGGTCGCCCGAAAGGACCAAAACGTATTCCGGGTCATATCTCTCGATAAAGGGGAAATTCTGATAGATAGCGTTGGCTGTGCCCTTATACCAATCAGAGCTTCCGATCTTCTGATAGGGCGGCAAAACGTGAACACCGCCGTTGGTTCTGTCAAGATCCCAGGGCTTGCCCGAGCCGATATAATCGTTAAGCTCGAGGGGCTGATACTGCGTCAAAACACCGACTGTGGTGATACCTGAATTAATGCAGTTTGAAAGGGGAAAATCGATAATTCGATATTTTCCTCCATAAGGAACTGCAGGTTTTGCAATATCGCGGGTCAAAACGCCAAGTCTGCTTCCCTGACCGCCTGCAAGCAACATTGCAACGCATTCTGTTTTCTTCACTTTTGGTCATCTCCATTTATATAAATTTATTTTTTTGCGCGAGGTTTTCTTTTTCTCTTTTCGAGATATAAAACGCTTAAAGGAGGTAGCTCGAGCTTTAAAGAATACTGGAAGCCGTGCATAGGCTTTTTCTCCGCCTTGAAGCTTTTGCTTTTTATAATGCCGAACCCTCCGAATTTTTCATCATCGGAATTAAGCACAACATCATAAACT
>JAZORV010000084.1:0-2943 GCA_045656785.1 Acutalibacteraceae bacterium
CGGTATCGATGTGCATAGCAAGAGCATATTTCGGAGAAACACGAACTACAACGTCGCCAAAAACGGTTTTTCTGCCCTCTGTGGGGATTTCAACAGAAACAACCTCGCCATCGGTAACGCCCAAGTTTTCTGCATCTTCAGGGGTCATGTGTATATGGCGCTTAGCGGCGATAACGCCCTCTGTAAGCTCAACCTCTCCGCAAGGACCAACGAGCTTGCAAGCGCCCGATTCTGCAACGTCACCCGACTCTCTGATAGGAGCCTTAACGCCGATTGAACGAGCGTCTGTTAAAGAAATTTCAACCTGAGTTGCAGGGCGGCAGGGGCCGAGAATTGAAACGCCCTTGAGTTCTTTTTTCGCGCCGATGATATCAACTCTCTCTTCGCAAGCGAACTGACCGGGCTGAGAAAGATCCTTTTTGGGGGTCAATTTATAGCCTTTTCCGAAAAGAATCTCGAGATGCTCTTCGGAAACGTGAAGGTGTCTTGCAGAAATTTCAACTAAAAATGTGTTCATAATGATTTCTCCTTATATTTATGTTTTCTCCGCTTTTTAAGGGCAGAGATTTTTTATTTTTCCTCTTCTTCGGCTTCTTTGGGGAGGCGCTCGGCTTTAACCTTATCTATTCTGCGCTCTTCCATTTCTTCAACCGTGAATTTGAAGCCTTCTGCTTCAACGATGGGCTGTTCATCCTCCTGCGGAATTCTTCCGAGCTCGGACATTATAAAGCCGCCTAAAGTATCGTATTCGCCTTCAGGAAGGGTGATTCCGAGGGTTTCGCTTACCTCTTCTATCGCCATCATTCCATCGAAATGGAAAAGGTCCTCATTAACCTCGATAACCTCTTCCTCCTCGTTATCGTATTCGTCCTGCATATTGCCAACGATGGATTCGAGAAGGTCCTCAATCGTTACGATACCTGCGGTTGAGCCATATTCATCCGAAACAATAGCCATCTGGATGCGCTTTTCGGTCATCTCATTAAAGAGGTCTCCGCAGCGCTTGGATTCGGGGATGAAATATGCCTCTCGCATAACTCTGGAAATCTTGAAGCTTGAGGGGATGGGCTTGCCGATGTATTTGAGCAAGTCCTTAACGTATATAATACCTCTGATATTATCAATTTCATCTTCATAAACAGGGATTCTCGAATAGCCCTCGCTCATGGCGATTTTGAGGATATCCTCAAGGCTGTCTCCAATTTCAACACATTCGAGCTCTGTTCTGTGGGTCATAACATCTGCCGCAACGATATCATCGAATTCGAAGATGTTATTTATCATTTCCTTCTGGCTTTCCTCGATAACGCCCTTTTCCTCGCCCGCATCAACGAGCATACGGATTTCTTCCTCGGTTACAACCTCCTCAGTCGCGTTCGGGTCGAAGCCCAAAATGCGGACAACGCAGTTTGTAGAAACCGAAAGAAAAGCAACAAAGGGTCTTGTTAAGGATTTGATGAAAAGCAAAATTCCAACAACCTTAAAGGAAATCTGTTCGCTTTTCTGCATTGCGATTCTTTTAGGAACAAGCTCTCCCAAAACGAGGGAGAAATAGGAAATGATGATGGTAACCAAAACCATCGAAACTCCCGAAAGCCATTCGGGGGCAGTTTTCCAGCCAAAGGCGCCCGAAATAATTTCAGCCAAAGGCACGGAAAAGTTTTGAGCGGCGGAAGCGGAGGTCAGGAAGCCGGCAAGGGTTACGCCGATTTGAAGGGTTGAAAGAAAAGCCGAGGGGCTTTCGATCAGCTTCAAAACCTTTTTAGCCTTCGAGTGTCCATCTTCAGCCATCATTCTTATCTTGTTATCATTAAGCGAGATAATTGCAATTTCGCTCATCGCAAAGAATGCGTTGATAAGGATAAGAACGAGTAGAAGTGCGAGCTTTAAAATAATTGAAGTCGCAGGGTCAGGGTCCATTTTTTTGTTTTTCTCCATTCAAAATATATTCTAATGCGAGGGGACGTTCCGCCATATTTCAAAGCATTAGTAAACATATAATATATTAAATCGATGAATTTGTCAACCTTTTCGCCCTATTTTTAATGCCCGAAAAGGCAAAAACAACTAAATTTGCTCAAATTTGACAAAAATTTAACAATATTTTCGAAATTTTCTATATTTTATGTATTTACTTATTGAAAGAAAAGTGTTATTATATACTATGTGACAAAATGTATTGTCTAGAGGAATTATTAAATAGGAGGAAAATTTTCATGGCAAGACAAAAGAAAACCATGGACGGTAACAACGCCGCAGCGCACGTTTCTTATGCGTTCACTGAAGTTGCAGGTATCTATCCGATTACCCCGTCCAGCCCGATGGCTGACTACGTTGATATGTGGTCCGCTCAAGGCCTCAAAAACATCTTCGGCACCACAGTTAAGGTTGCTGAGCTCCAGTCCGAAGCAGGTGCTTCCGGTACTGTTCACGGCTCCCTCGCAGCAGGTGCTCTCACAACGACCTACACCGCATCTCAGGGTCTTCTCCTTATGATCCCTAACATGTATAAAATCGCCGGTGAGCTTCTCCCCTGCGTATTCCATGTTTCGGCTCGTTGTGTTGCTTCTCACGCTCTTAACATCTTCGGTGATCATTCCGACGTTTATGCCTGCCGTCAGACAGGTTTCGCAATGCTCGCTGAAACCAACACTCAAGAGGTTATGGACCTTGGTGCAGTAGCTCACCTTGCTACTATTAAATCTCGCGTTCCCTTCATCAACTTCTTTGACGGTTTCCGTACATCTCACGAGCTTCAGAAAATTGAAGTTTGGGATTTTGAAGACCTCAAGGAAATGACCGATATGGATGCTGTTGATGCATTCAGAAAGCGCGCTCTTAATCCCGAGCATCCCGTAATGAGAGGCTCACACGAAAACGGCGACATCTTCTTCCAGCACAGAGAAGCTTGTAACGAATACTACGATGCAGTTCCCGCTATCG
>JAZORV010000085.1:0-1980 GCA_045656785.1 Acutalibacteraceae bacterium
TCTTGAAATTGCAGATACCTTGGCAGTAGTCCTCTTCCTCGGTAACTATCCAGTCAATTTGAAACCAAACGCGCACTACCGAAGGATTACCCTTCTCGAATCTATGGCAATAAATAGGCCAGTGAACGTTTCTGAAGCCCTGCATTCTCGATTCGGGCATCCAAGCCATGGGAACGTCGTTTGCGCCGATTCCGACAAAGTCTTGAGTTTTAACGTTATCAAGCTCAACCGAAGCCTTGCGGATATAAGAATGCAATCCCAACTGCTCCAAAACTGCATTATCGCTGAATCTTATGCCTATGTATTTTTTTGAGCATTCAAATTTATAAACAAAGCAAACTTCTTTTTTGTCATACGTGCTGACCTCGGTAAGCTCGCCGTTATCCTTGTTTTTAAAAAGATCATCGCGGCTATCAGCGACATAAACCTCAATGCCATCCATAAAGCCAACGGCTGAAAGGTATTCAACCTCGCCCATAGCCTCTAAAACGACCTCGCGACCCGATAACGCAACTGCATCGCCGGAATCGAACACCAAGCCGTTAACGAGAGATGAAGCATCCCCTTTGCTGCCTTCGGGGAGAGATATACTTTCTGCAGAGAGAAGATTCTCCCCAATCAGCCTGCTCATAAATAGTTTTTGAGCGGAAATCTCATGATTATAGGCGCCTATTCTGGCAAGTCTCGTTATATCATCGGTTACGTTCGCTTTGAGCATTTTTATGCCGACGTATCTTCCCTTAACGCCTTCGCAATCAAAAAAGACTTCCGCTTGACGAGGCTGACCTTTTTCCGAAATAGCTGTATTATCAACCGCCACAACGAGGCTCTTTTCGGTATACATTTCCTCTTTTTCTTCGGCAACGTGAAGCTCATACTGACCGAGCATATATACCCCGCTGATGTCCTTAAACCAGAAGCCTGAAATAAAAAGCCTATCAATAGGCAAAACCTCGCCTATATCATAAGTCAGAGTGAAATTTTCCGAAAAAATATCAATATGATTGGGGTTGCCGAACTCCCAGTCACAAGTCAAAATACGATATGCATTAGCATCGTATTCGCCATTCAGCTTATATTCGGGATGACCGCCGTTTTCGCTGATCATTTCGGGCTCAATTCCGTTTAAAAGATTAGCACCAAGCATTTCGAGCGCATCAACGCCTTGATACTCGGTTATTTTAGTTATTTTTCTCATTCTATCAAACTCCTCATTTATGCCTTTATATTTATTGTACCACTAATTTGAAAAAGTTCAATTCATAATTTATAAATTATCAAGCTGAATTTTTTGTATATTTTTAAGATTGTGCGAAAAAATAAGGTGGTTTGTGAGAAAAAAACACAAACCACCCATTCGGAACGTACTCTTATTTAATTTTTACTATCATTATAGCATAAGCTTCGGGGTTTTCGGCGCTATATGCTTTTAGAGCGCACACATCGCCCGCCTTTGCATCCTTCTTAGCTCTAACTATCAATCCATTGATTTCAAAATCAAAGCTATCTCCGATGTTTTCAGCAACCTCCCAAGCTATTTCGCCAAATCCATCAACATTTTCTGCAGAAAGAGTGTATTCTTCTCCAGGTTTGAGGAAAAGCTCAACCTTCGGAAGAATGATTTGATGAACGGGAGGAATGGTTGTGTAAACAATTTCCATATAATCTCCCGAAACCTCATCAACTATCTTATCCTCAACAAAAAGCTCCTTAGAAACAGGAGGAAGCATCGCGTTTCCGTTTCTGGCGCAAGGTCTTTTATAAATATGACGATACATCTTTTTGTTTATCGGCATATCGAGAGATATTTCGATGTTTCTGCCAACCTTAGCTCTATCGAGCTCAACGACAACCGTGTAATCTCCATCTTCTGTTTTAACGGCGGCAAGCCTCATGCGCTCGTTTGTTGTGACCTCGGTTTTAACCGATTTCGAATGTTTTGGAACATATCTGCAAAGCATAGCCCACTCATAGAAAACC
>JAZORV010000086.1:0-2712 GCA_045656785.1 Acutalibacteraceae bacterium
AGATTAGCTTCTCAAAAAAAGAGAGATTAGCTTCTCAAAAAAAGAGAGATTAGCTTCTCAAAAAAAGAGAGATTAGCTTCTCAAAAAAAGAGAGATTAGCTTCTCTGAACAAAAAAGATTACACCCGCTTTGGCAAAACCAAAGCGGGTGTTTTTTATAATACTGTTGTCTTATTCTACATCGTAAGTTTTTGATTTAAAATCATAATTTAACGTGAAAGATGTATCATCTTTAGTATAGTTGATTATTGCCTTTACAGGTTCGAATTTTTCAGCATGAAGAACTTCCTTGCTCGTCCAACCACCAATATAATAACACTTAATTTTTTCCGAAGTGCTATCTGGAGCTATCGGCTCATCACATCTTCCATACATAGTTATAGGTTGATCAAGTTCTTCTCTGCTTTTAACGAAGGCATTCATATATTTATCGTCAAAGCCCTGGCTTTTTTGTAAATCTGAATAGATTTGTTTTTTATCATCGTCGGATAAATCTGCTTTTTCTTCAAACTTTAATTCAAATTCATTTATAGTATATTCAGAATTATTGGTAAACTGCAATACGACACATTTTTGCCCTTCAATATCTCCATTTTCAAAAGACCAAACAATCTCTTCTATGGCTACGTCAGGCTGAATTCCTTCTTTTTCTGTCGATGTTACATTAGTTTTGGAAGTATCCTTTCCTTTCGGTGTTTCAGAATCTCCGCATCCTGATAAAGCTAATATGTGTAAAAGAATTAAACCTAAACATATCATTTTTTTCATTTCTATTTCCTCCAATTAAAATTTTCATACGTATACTGCTAATTTTTAAAGTAAAACCATTTGTATCAAAACGTTACTGATTCATTTTCTCCTTCCTTTAGATTTTTCACAAAATAAAAAAGTGCGACAACCGAAGTTACCGCACCGAAAAATGCAAACCCCGATTGTTGTCACACAAAACTTAACAAGTGGAGAAAACTCACCTTACTTGGGAAGTGGAACTTGCATTTTTACCAAATTCATTATTCCCAAGAAAAGCAATAGGTATAATCCCCCTATAAAAAGAGAGATTTCTCGTTTCTTGTTAATTAAATTTTGTGTGACAAGTGGATTATATCATAAATCTAAAGGTTTTGCAACTATTTGCAAAGAATCTTTCTCTTACAAAGTTTTGAGTTTCTAATCACGTTCATAAAGTTTTAGTTCATATTATAAAAATCGGCGGTGAATTCGCTATACTGGCCTGAGAGGGTTTGGTCGCCGAGGGTATATTTAAGATTATCCCAAGGGATGGTAAAGGAATGGACCTTATTTTGATAAAATTCGATGTATTTTTGAGATTTAAGCGCATTAAAAAGTGCCATTTGGGTTGCCGAATGGCAGGTGCCATCGCCGAGCCCCGAGATAATATAGGCGGGGCATTTCAAAAATTGCGCCGCAACGGCGGTATCGAAATACGCGACTCCAACGCCCTTTGGCATAGAATTAACCCTTCTTCCGAAGGTTTCGCTGCCACAAACATCCGCGAGCCACGGAACGTTCAGAATAACAGCCGATGCTCTTTCAAAATGAGCCGCCATATTCATCGCCTGCATTCCGCCCTGGCTGCTGCCCGAGAAGATATAGTCCTTTTTATTAAGAAGCTCGTTATCCTTAAAATAGCGCAGGGCCTGCAGATCTCTCAAAAGCATTCTTGCCCAATAGGTGGTTTGCGGATTACTATTTTCCTCGGCATCAAAGCCATAGCCCTTCAGCCTTCCTTCTCTGAGCTCGCTATAAAATTCGGGCGGTTGTTCGTTCGGCATACAATGGGCGTTAACACAGACCGTGAGATACCCCGCCATTGGTCTCGGAAGGGTATACCCGACGCCATAGCCCTGGAAAAACATAGCCAGGCCGAGGCTTCCCTTTTCGGCATTCTTAGGATACGCCACAGAAACCGAGGCATACTCATTTCTCGGCGATTTTATCCGCATTTCATAGGTTTCGAAATCGGGAACTTCCTTTTTTGCGCGCTCGCAATATAAAATTTCGGGCTCTGTAGCTTCCACCTCGGCTTTAAGCCCCTCCCAAAAGGCGCAATAATCCTCGGGAGTTTTGGTGCCGCAGGTGATATTTTCGATATCGGCGCCCGCGCTTCCGTTATAAACCGCTATGCCTTCGATAATCTGCTTGTTTTCATCGCAAGCCTTCGCCTGAAGATAGACGAAGCCGCTTACCTTGACCGAGGTTTCTATATAAAACCAACCATCCTCGGCGCATTTTATATAGCCCTCGCTCTGTTGCTTGTCATCGCCAATCAATTTATACCAAACGAAGGGAATGGGGAGATAGTCGTCCATATATTTCACGCGGATTTTGAACACGATTTTTTCTGAGAGCTTATATTCGAGAGGATTTTTGAGGGTGGTGCCAACAAAATATTTATAGTCCTCTTTCTTTGTATTAACTCTTCTTTCCAATTCGAGCTTTCTATATTTATTCATCTAATTTCCGCCTCTCGTTTAATTCAGATACACTTTATTAGAATTATAACACAACTTATTAAGTTTTTCAACGAGCATCTACCCGTTAAACAAAAACTCTTTTAAATACTGCTTAAAAAACTTTTGTGCATTATGTCATCCGAACGATAGTGTTCTGCAAAAAAAGAAAGGAACCTTTGATTAACAAAAGTTCCTTTTTATTGGTGACCCGGACGAGAATCGAACTCGTGTTACCGCCG
>JAZORV010000087.1:0-1938 GCA_045656785.1 Acutalibacteraceae bacterium
CTCTTTAAAATCAGGTTCGGGTTATCCGCGTTTGCTCAATCTCACTTACGAAAGGAAGCGAATAATGAAAATTTATAAAAAGCTATTATCTTTATCTCTATGCTTTACGTTCTGTCTGCTCCTATTCTCTACCCTTTCGCCCAAGGCGAAGGCGGCAGGAGTGCCGATAGAAGCAGGAGCTTATTACATAATAAATAATGAAACGGGAATGTATCTTAATCTAACCTATAATAAAGATGCCGACGGAACAACCCTTAAAATCGCAACCCCCGAGGTTGATGCTGTTCGGCAGGTTATGAAGATAAAAGGCAATACCCTTCTTTCGGGCGGAAGCTATATTATTCAGCCCGCCCAAAGCACAACGAGAGCCCTTAATATCGAAGGAACCGTGCCGACCTCGGGCGCCAAGGTTTTATTAAAGACCGCTAAAGCCACAAAAACTCAGGATTGGTATTTCGAAAAGAAGGGCGAAACCAAATCAGGCGAGCCTTTATACGTTATCAAAAGCGGATATAATGCTAATCTTTGCTTAACTCCCGAATCCTCCAAGGCTTTATCCAACGTTCAGGCTAAAACCTATTCCTCCCAAAACAAGCTTCAGCTTTGGCGCCTCGTTCGTTTCACCCTCAAAAAAGAGGGCGACCACGAGGGAATCAATTCCTATGGAGTTGACGTTTCCCAATGGCAGGGAGATATCAACTGGCAGGCGGTAAAGGAATACGGTGTTGAATTCGCGATCTTGAGAATCGCCTTCTCGGGACGCGGAGAGGATGATGGCGGTCTCGATAAAACCTTCTATCAAAACTATACCGCCGCCCAGAAAAACGGGCTGAAATTAGGCGTTTATATCTATTCCTATTCCGTAACCGTTAAAGAAGCGAGAATGGATGCAGAGCAGGTTTTAAATCAGCTCGGCGGAAGGCATCTTGATTATCCGATTTTCTTCGATTTAGAGGATAAATGCCAGGAGAAGCTTTCAAAAAGACTTAAGACAGATATGTGCCTCGAATTCATGAGGGTTATAAAGGAAGCAGGCTACGAAGCGGGCGTTTATGCCAGCGAAAACTGGTTCCAAGACCACATTTATTATAGCGAGGTTAAAGCTCAAGGAACTACATGGCTTGCTAAATGGCCGAAATCCGACCAAGCCGACGAGGACCATAGCGCCGATGAATTCTGGCAATTCCGTTCGGATGGAAGGGTTGCAGGCATCGATGGCGGAACGGGCGACGTTGATATGAACGCTTGCTATTACACCCCCGGCACCTACGTTTACACAGGCGAACCGATAACCCCATCTTTTAGCGTTTATTCTCCTACAAACGGAATGAAGCTGACCGAGGGCACCCACTACACCGTTACCTACAAAGACAACAAAAATGCAGGAACGGCTAAGGCGATCATAAACGGAATCGGGGAATATGCAGGGCTTTCCTTCGAAAAAAGTTTTGAGATTCTGCCCCGAGATATCGGAGCAACGGAAGTTACGCTTTCTTCAAAGGCATATACGGGCGCGCCGATAACCCCAAACCCAAAGATTGTTTTCGATAAAATTACCCTTAAAAAGGATCGGGGCTACACCCTTTCTTATAAAAACAATGTGAACATCGGAACTGCCACGGTAACTATTATCGGCAAGGGTAACTTCAAGGGCACAAAAAAGATTACCTTTAAAATCACTCCTATAAATCTGAAAAATGCCAAATATGAAGGTATTGTTAAAAAGGTTTACACAGGAAAAAGCATTAAGCTTTCCTCAATAAAGGTAAAAACCTCCGCAACAACCCTCAAAAAAGGCACCGACTACACCTATTCCTATAAAAACAACGTCAATTTCGGCACAGCGAAGGTTGTTTTCAAATCAAAAGGCAAAAAGACAACCGGAACCGTCACCAAAACCTTTGAGATAGTTCCTATGGCGCCCGAAAAAATAAAAGC
>JAZORV010000088.1:0-6849 GCA_045656785.1 Acutalibacteraceae bacterium
TGATAGTTCCGTTTCAGATGGTTATGTATACGATGACCTACGTTGTAAACCGCCTGAATTTCGATAATATTTTCGGAATAATCCCCGTTTATATCGGCTTTGGCTCAGGGCTATCCGTTTTTATGCTTTCGGGATTTATCAAATCCATTCCATTAGAAATCGAAGAAGCGGCTACAATAGATGGTTGCTCGCCTCTTCAAGCGTTTTTTCTGGTTGTTTTCCCGATTCTTAAACCCACCGCCATCACCGTTGCTATTCTGAACGCTATGTGGATATGGAATGATTATCTTCTTCCCTATCTCATCCTCGGAACGGATGAAAAAACAATCCCCGTTACCATTCAAATCGCAATGCAAGGTGCTTATGGCTCAACAGATTACGGAGGCTTTATGGCAATGCTGATTCTCAGCATAATCCCGATAATAGTTTTCTATATCCTAAGCCAGAAGCATATCATCAAGGGCGTTATCGCGGGGGCAGTCAAGGGCTAAAAATATCACCGAAAGGAAGCCGCAAAATGGCATCTATAACCTTAAAAAATATCAATAAAACCTATTCTGACGGAACAACTGTTATAAAAGGGCTCGACCTTAACATCAAGGATAAAGAGTTTTTGATTCTTGTCGGTCCATCCGGATGTGGGAAATCAACCACCCTCAGAATGATAGCAGGACTTGAGGATATAAGCTCGGGAGAACTTTATATCGGCGATAGACTCGTTAATAACGTTCCTCCGAAATCGAGAGATATTGCGATGGTTTTTCAAAGCTACGCCCTTTATCCTCATATGACGGTTTATAAAAATATGGCTTTTTCTCTGGAGCTCAGGAAGGTTTCTAAAGCAGAAATAGATAAAAAGGTTCGGGAAGCAGCAAGGATTCTCGATATCGAAAGATTTCTCGACAGAAAGCCCCGCGCTCTTTCGGGCGGACAAAGGCAAAGGGTGGCTTTAGGCAGAGCGATGGTAAGAGATCCTGCCGTTTTCCTTTTGGATGAGCCCTTATCCAACCTCGATGCAAAGCTCAGAACCGAAATGCGAGCGCAGATTGCGAAGCTTCACAGCAGACTTATGACCACCTTCGTTTACGTTACGCACGACCAGACCGAAGCCATGACTATGGCAGACAGAATCGCCGTTATGCGGGATGGAATAATCCATCAATTAGACACGCCCGAAAACCTTTATGAGCATCCGAAAAATATCTTCGTTGCCTCCTTTATCGGAACGCCGAGAATGAATTTTATAAAATCCTCGCTGAATAAAAGAGGCGAAATGCTTTTTCTGGATTTTGATTCTTATAGCCTTCCTTTAAATTTCAAAGCTTCGAAAAATGAAAAGCTTGAGCCTTTTTTTGGGAAAGAAGTGATTTTAGGCATTCGCCCCGAGCATATTTCGAGAGACCCCGAAAAAAGGCTACCAAACGGAGAAAACACCCTTTTTATAACTGCCGATTTATCCGAAATGATGGGCGCGGAAACTTATATCTACTCTGAAATTTTGGGCGAAAGGCTTATCGCGAGAATACCATCGGGGGAGAAAATAAAGACAGGTCAAAGCCTCGAGCTTTATATAGATACAAATAAGCTTCTGCTTTTCAACCCCGATACAGAAGAAGCGATAATAAGCTGATATGAAAACTCGCGCTTCGGGCGTTTTAATGCCCATCTTCTCCCTCCCGAATGATTTTGGTTTCGGTTCGTTTTTTGATGCGCCCCCGTTTCTCGATTGGCTGAAAAGCGCAGGCTTCTCCCTTTGGCAGATTCTTCCCATCAACCCCATCGGCGAGGGCTTCAGCCCGTATATGTCCCCCTCAGCTTTCGGAATTGACCCATTATTTATAAGCCCCGAATCTTTTTTGAAAAAGGGTTATCTTTTTGCCTCTGAGCTTAAAAATTTCACCGCCGCAAGAACTGAAAAAATAAACTATAAAGACCTTATTACCCTTCGAGAGGAGCTTTATTCAAAGGTTTTTTCAAGATTTATAAAAAATCCCCCCGAGGCTTTTTATGAATTTGAAAGAAACCACGAATGGCTCCAACCTCACTCCCTCTTTTTTGCAATAAAAAAGGTTGTAAAATTGGATAAGCTAAGCGATTTTCCAAACGAGCTAAAACTTAGACAAAAAGAGGCTTTGAAGAGCTTTGAAAGCGCCCACAAGGCGGAAATTTTAAAGGAAAAGATGCTACAGTTTTTCGCCTTTGAGGACTGGCTCGAATTAAAAAAGCAAGCCGCCGAAAGAGGCATCGGGATAATAGGCGATATGCCGATATACGTTTCGCCTTTCAGCGCAGACGTTTGGGCAAACAGCGAGGCCTTTTTATTGGATAAAGAGCTGAATCCCAAAAGACTTGGAGGCTGTCCGCCCGATGAATTTTCACCCGAGGGTCAGCTTTGGGGCAATCCCGTTTACAATTGGGAAAAATTAAAGAAGAATAAATTTTCCTATCCTTTAAAAAGAATCCGCCATAACCTCGAGCTTTTTGATATTTTAAGGCTCGATCATTTCAGAGGCTACGAGAGCTTTTTCTCCATTCCGAAAAATGCAAAAACCGCGAAGAAAGGAAAATGGCAAAAGGGGGGCGGAAAGGATTTTATAAGCGCCGTTAATTCTCTTGGCTTTTCGGAAAGAATTATTGCAGAGGACTTGGGCTTTTTAACGAATAAAGTGCGGTCACTTCTCTCTTTTTCGGGGTATCCCGGGATGAAAATTCTTCAGTTTATTATCGGAGAAAACGAAAAAAGCGAGCATCTGCCCTGTCTTTTTTCCGAGAATTCGGTATGTTATACGGGAACCCATGACAATGACACCTTAAAGGGAAGGCTATGCTCTGAAAAAAGGCAAAATCTTGAGTTTTTATGCCAATATTTCGGCTGCGATTATGCAGCCTTACAAGGAGAAATTATAAGGTCGGCTTTTTCCTCAGTAAGCCGATATTGCATAATTCCCATAGGCGATATTTTAGAGCTTCCAAGCGAGGGCAGAATCAACACCCCGGGCACAGCGCAGGGGAACTGGGAATGGAGATTGCCGAGCCTCGAGCCCTTGCAAAAAAAGACCGAGCTTTATAAAAAATATAACTCTCTTTATAGAAGGAGCAATAAAAATGAGCGATTTTAAATCGAGCTTAAGACTGCTGCTGAAATCCAAGCAGAATTTATCCCCGAGAGAGATTGAGGAATCCATAGCCTCCGCAGCTATGGGCAAAATTCTTCCAATATGGAGAAGCTCTCAAAAAAGGGACGAAAACCGAAAAAGAGCTTATTATTTTTCTGCGGAATTTCTTATAGGCAGAAGCGTTTTTAATAATTTATATAATCTGCGTTTTGATAAAAAAGCACAGGACGTTCTCGAGCTTTATAAAAAAAGCCTAAACGAGCTTGAATCCCTCTGCGATCCCGCGCTCGGAAACGGAGGTCTCGGCCGCCTTGCCGCTTGCTTTTTAGATAGCGCCGCAAGCCTCAAGCTCCCTTTAATGGGCTATGGAATCCGCTATAAATACGGGCTTTTTCGCCAAAGCTTCGAGAACGGCTTTCAAAAGGAAAATATCGATGATTGGACCCGCTTTGGCGACCCATGGAGCCAACGAAGGGAAGAAGATGCCGTTTCTGTTTGCTTCTCTGATTTCTCGGTTTTGGCAATTCCTTATGACATTCCCATCATCGGCTTCGGCGGAAGATATATTACCTCCCTTCGCCTTTGGCAAGCTGAAGCATCCGAGCCTTTTTCCTTTGAGCTTTTCAATGAGCAGAAATATTCCGAGGCGCTTAAAAAATCCAACTCGGCAGAAAATATCTCTCGCCTTTTATATCCTAACGACTCGAAAAAAGAAGGCAAGCTTTTAAGATTGATGCAACAATATTTCTTCTGCTCCGCCTCCTTAACGGATATAATAAGAAGGCTTAAAAAGGAGAATAAAAGCCTCGGGGATATGGCAAATTTCGCCGCCATTCAGCTAAACGACACCCATCCCGTTATCTCCATCCCGATTCTTATAAATCTATTGGAAAAAGAGGGCTTTAACTTTAAAAAGGCGCTCGAGATTTCGCGCGAGGTTTTCTCTTTCACTAATCACACGGTTATGCCCGAGGCTTTGGAATCCTGGGATTTGGAGCTTATCGGCAAGGTTTCACCGGATATTAAAAGAATAATCAAAAAGATTTTTTCGGAGCAAAAAAGAGAGTTTAAAAAATATGGCAAGGAGCCCTCGGGTAATACTGCGATAATTTTTGAAAACCGCGTTAATATGGCTTATCTTGCCTCGTTTTGCGCTAAATATATAAACGGCGTTGCCAAGCTTCACACAGAGATATTGAAAAGCAGAGTGCTATCCGATTGGTTTGCCTTGTACCCCGAAAAATTTCAAAACAAAACCAACGGTATCACCCCTCGCCGATGGCTTGCGCTCTCGAACAAACCCCTCACCGCCCTCATATCCGAGCTTCTCGGAACCGACCGCTTTTTAACCGATTACCGCCTTTTCCATAACCTCAAGGACTTTGCCAACGATAACGAGGTTCTTGCGCGATTCGGAGCAATAAAAAAAGAAAACAAGATAACCTTAGCCGAATATATAAAGAAGAAAGAAGAAAAAGAAATAAATCCGGATTGGATTTTAGATGTTCAGATAAAAAGGCTGCATGAATATAAGCGTCAGCTGCTTAATATTCTTTGCATTTTGGAGCTTTATTATAGAATAAAGGAAGGCTCGCTCGAGACTTTTTATCCAACCACCTTCCTTTTCGGCGCAAAAGCCGCCCCCGGATATAGGCGCGCAAAAGCGATAATAAAGCTCATAAACGAGGTTGCCTCCCTGATTGATGCCGACCCAAAGGTTAAGGAAAAAATCAAGGTTATTTTTATCACCAATTACGACGTTTCCTATGCCGAAAGAATAATCCCCGCAGCAGACGTTTCGGAGCAGATTTCGGCAGCGGGAACAGAGGCGAGCGGAACGGGAAATATGAAGCTGATGATGAATGGCGCGGTAACACTCGGAACGCTCGATGGCGCAAACATCGAAATCGTTGCCGCCGCCGGAAGGGAAAATAACTATATTTTCGGAGCATCAGCCGAAGAGATAGAAGCCTTAAGGGATTCTTACGATCCCCGCGCGCTTTATGAATCCAACGAAAGCATAAAAAGATGCCTCGATTCTCTCATTAACGGAAGCCTCGACGATGGCGGCACGGGGTATTTCAGAGAGCTTTATGATTCCCTTCTCTCGGGCGCCGATTGGCACCGCCCCGACCAATATCTTCTGCTCCATGATTTTTGCGATTACCTCGATAAAAAGCTCGAAATTAACCGCGACTATCAAGACCGCCCCGCCTTTTCCAAAAAAGCCTGGCTAAATATCTCCGCCTCCGGCATTTTCTCCTCCGACAGAACCGTTAAAGAATACGCAACCGATATCTGGAAGATAAAATAACTCCACTTGACAAAAAGCCCCTCCCATGCTAACATTTCATGGAAGGGGTGATTTTATGAAGGAGAAAAAAGAGCCGATTTATGACCCTTATAAAAAGAGCTACACGGGAACGGATATTTTAAAGGGCGTTTTTGCAACTATTTTAGGAGCAGTCGCCTATATTTTCGGCTTTTCTTACGTCAGCACCGCTTTAATTACGCTTTATTTCCTCCTTTTTCCATCAGTTAATTTTCTCTCCGATAAGGTTGTGTTTTCGGATGCGAGCGCCTTGATAGATTCGCCGATAGTTTGGGTGCTTTATTATATCGGCGGAGTTGTAGTGGCGCATCTTATGGGGCTTTGGGGAATAAACCGCGCGCCCAAGCTTTTTAAATACACCACCATCATTTTAGGGATTATTTTAATTCTTTATTACCTTATAAATCTTATTCTTCACCTGATTTATTCCGGAAACTTCGTTTATTGCTTCTTCGGAATCGCTTCGGGAATAGTTTTTATTATTCAAGGAGCATTGGATAAATTTTCTAAGCCGTAATAATAGCTGCCCTTGTTAAAAGAATTCAAGGGCTATGTTCTTTTTATAGCACTATTTACAGTTCATGAAATAAAATGGTAGTTTTACGTTCATATGCTTGAAAAACAAAAAAATTTGTGATAAAATACAGTCGCAATCAATATTTTGGAGGGTTTATCTTGGATTTTTTCGAATCAATTTTTTCTTATCTTGCATCTCAAGATACTAATTTTTATATCGCGCAGATCATTAGCATTTTAAACGGAATAATAGGCGTTATAACAATGCAGATGAAAAAAATGGAGCTGATTCTCGTCGGTCAGTTGCTTATGAATCTTGCGGCCTCCCTTTCTTTTCTGCTTTTGGGCGGAAGCTCGGGCGGAATAAACTGCGCAATCGCAATTTTACATACAGCGCTGATGTTTGTATTTCAGAAAAAAGATAAGAAGCCTCCCCTCGGCTTAACCTTAGGTTTTCTATCGCTTTATTTGATCGGAACTGCGATCGGCTTTGTCTCTCTTCAGGATTGGAGCTTCGTTAACGTGTTTATAAACGCTCTTTCGGGTGTTGCCGCGGTTTGTTATTGTATGAGCGTTGCCGCATCGAATCCCAAAACCTCAAGACTTTGGTACGTTTTCAATCCCGTTTGCTGGATGATTTATGATATCCCGATCAAAGCCTTCGTTAACCTCGTTGTTCACACCTCGGTTTTCGTTTCAACCTTCACCGCGCTTATTAAAACCGATAAGATTTTCAGCAGAAACAAAAATTAGGATAAAGCAAAAGTATACATTATAGCGCTCCTATCAAATCGGTATTTTCTGTTGAAAACATCGAAAAATTCACTTATAATATTGGTACGCCCGCCTTGATCTTGTTATTATAAATTTGGCATTTTTAAAAAT